>NZ_JBHTST010000002.1:0-139698 GCF_042794995.1 Streptomyces sp. NPDC056503 | reverse complement strand
CCGACGCCGACGCCGACGCCGACGCCGACGCCGACGCCGACGCCGACGCCGACGCCGACGCCGACGCCGACGCCGACGCCGACGCCGACGCCGACGCCGACTTCGACCGCGCGCCGGGCCCGCCGCACGGACAACCCGCCGCCTCTTACGTATACCAAAAATCTCCCGGACCGGAGTAGCTCGAACGCCTGACTCCGTGACATCCGGAAAAGATGCATGTCGAGGCCCTTCAGTGGCCGGTACCCCTTGTTCCGCATCCTGAACTTGGTATACAAAACGGGGACCCGTGGTCGTCCTGCCCTCAAGGAGTCCCCTGTGTGTCGACGTCACCCAGCCCGTCGCCTCGGGTCTGACCCGTCGTGGCCGCGCGGCGGGCCGGCCGGCCCGGGGCCACGCCGGTGACGCGGTCCTCCCGGACGGGGACCCGTTCGCCGGCCTCTCGCTCCTCGGGACCCCGGTCCGCGTGATCCGCGCGGGCGTCCCGGTCTGACGCCTCCTCCTCTTCCCCCTCTTCCCCTCTGCCTTCTTCCTTTTCCTTCCCTTCCTCTCTTCTCCAAGGAGTCCCCATGCAGGAATCCCCGACTCCCATGGGCGCGCTGTCGCGCCGCTCGATGCTGGCCGGTGCGGCGGCCGTCGCCGGCACGACGGCCGCCGCGGCCGTCCTGGCGCCCCCCGCCTCCGCCGCCGCTCCGGCGGCCCCGGGCAAGGCGGAGCGCCGGTCCCGCACCGTCGTCTTCCGGGACGTCCGCCCCTTCGGCGGGGCGGCCACGGACCTGGTGGTCGTCGACGGCAGGATCGCGGACGGTCCGGCGCCGCGCGGCGCGAAGACCGTCGACGGCGGTGGCCGGATCGCGCTCCCCTCGCTCGTCGACGCCCACATCCACCCCGACAAGACGACCTGGGGAGGGGAGTGGGTGTCGCGGCGGCCGGCCTCGACCATCGCCGACTTCGTCGAGCAGGACGTGGAGCTCTTCCGGGCCCAGACCCGCTCGGTGGCGGAGCGCGCGTACGGACTCATGAGCCACGCCGTCAGCCGCGGTACGCGAGGGATGCGCGCCCACGCGGACGTGGCCCCGGCGTACGGCCTGGCCGGTGTCGAGGGGCTGGCCGAGGCCCGCCGCCGTCTCCGCCACGCGCTGGACGTGCAGATCGTCGCCTTCCCGCAACACGGCGTCATCCGGACGCCCGGCACGGCCCGCCTCCTGGAGGAGGGCGCGCGCCGGGGTGTCGTCGACATGATCGGCGGCATCGACCCCATCGGCTTCGACCACGCCCTCGACGAGCACCTGGACACCGTCTTCGGCATCGCCGACCGGCACGGCGTCGGCGTCGACATCCACCTGCACGACGGGGGAGAGGAGGGTGTGCGGGCGATCCGGGGCATCATCGACCGCACTCGTGCCCTCTCCCTCGCCGGCAAGGTGACCATCAGTCACGTCTTCTGTCTGCCGGGCCTGTCGGAGCGCGAGCTCGGCACCCTCGCGACCGACCTCGCCGCCCAGGACATCGCCCTCACGACCGTCGCCCCCTCCCGGGACCTGGTGCTCCCGATCGCCCGGCTGCGCGAGCACGGCGTCCGCGTCGGCCTCGGCTCCGACGGGGTCCGCGACTCGTGGAGCCCCTTCGGCAACGCCGACATGCTCCACCGCGCCCACATCCTCGGCTGGGTCACCGACGTCCGTCTGGACGAGGAACTGGCCGACTGCTACCGCGCCGCCGCCCACGGCGGCGCCGACGTCATGGGCCTGCCGCACGCCGACCTCAGGCCCGGCGCCCCCGCCGACTTCGTCCTCGTGCGGGGCCAGGGCCTGCCCCAGGTCGTGGTCGACATGCCGCAGCGGGACCTGGTCGTCCACGGCGGTGTGGTCGTGGCGAGGGACGGCGAGTTCCTGGCCTGACCCCGCGACGGCGCACCGTGTCGCGCGGTGCGCCGTCGTCGCGCGTATGCGGGATGTCCTTCGCGCGCGCAAGGTCGCGAACCGGCCAGCGAGGGGAACGCCGCAAACGGGGACCACTGCCCCCGTACGGTTCCGGGCGGGGCCGACGCGCGCGGCCGTGTCTCCATACGGGCCGGCGTGCGGCGGTGCGGCCGGAGCGCGCGGACCCGGTGGAGCGCTCCCACCCCTTGAACTGCAACACCTCTCTGCAAGTTTCCGACGGCCCCTCAACGCCGCTGCGCCCGGCGGGACTTCGAGGTGTGTCTTCCGGCGTCAGTGCGGTGGACGCGCGTAGAGCGGCCGAAAGTGCGCCTTGCCCTGGCTCCCTGCGGAGTCGAGGATTCCTCTCGCAGTCGTCGTCAGTCGTCCGTCACGCAGTTGTCAGGTTCATGGCGGGTACCCCCGCCGATTCCACTCCACCTGAGCCGCCCACCCAGCGGCTCACCCCCCTCGGAGGATTCAGTGAACCGTTCGTCCCAGAACCGCCGCCTCTCCAAGGGCGCCCGCGCCCTCGCCGTCCTCGGCGCGCTCGTCGCCGCGACGGCCCTGGCCGCCCCCGCCTCCTCGGCGCAGCCGGTCGACACCGCGCGAGCCGGCGTCGCCGCGCTCACCGCCACCAGCGACGCCGTCCTCGGCGCCGATGTCGCGGGCACCGCCTGGTACACCGACCAGGCCACCGGCAAGGTCGTCGTCACCGCCGACGAGTCCGTCTCGCCCGCCGAGATCGCCGCCCTCCGCAAGGCCGCGGGCGCGAACGCCACGCACCTGAAGATCGAGCGGACCACCGGCAAGATCAACAAGCTGATCGCGGGCGGCCAGGCCATCTACTCCGGCGGCGGCCGATGCTCCCTCGGCTTCAACGTCCGCAGCGGCAGCACCTACTACGCGCTGACGGCCGGCCACTGCACCGAGATCGGGAGCACCTGGTACACCAACTCCGCCAGCACCACCCTGCTCGGCAGCCGTGCCGGGTCCAGCTTCCCCACCAACGACTACGGCATCATCCGTCACTCCAACGCCTCCGCCGCCGACGGCCGCGTCTACCTCTACAACGGCAGCTACCGGGACATCACCGCTGCCGGCAACGCCTACGTCGGCCAGTCCGTCCAGCGCAGCGGCAGCACCACGGGTCTGCGCAGCGGCACCGTCACCGGCCTCAACGCCACCGTCAACTACGGCAACGGCGACATCGTCTACGGCCTGATCCAGACCAACGTCTGCGCCGAGCCCGGCGACAGCGGCGGCGCCATGTTCTCCGGGACCACCGCCCTGGGGCTCACCTCCGGCGGCAGCGGCAACTGCTCCTCCGGGGGCACCACGTTCTTCCAGCCCGTCACGGAGGCCCTCAGCGCCTACGGCGTCAGCGTCTTCTGACCGGCCGCCGACGCCCCGGGTCCGCACGACCACGCGCATGACCGCGCCCACGCCGTCGTCACGGCGTGGGCACGGTCATGCGCCGCCCCGTTGCGGGGCGCGGGCGGTCAGGAGGACGTCGTCGCCCCGTCCCGGTCCGACGTCCGGTCCGACGTCCGGTCCGACTCCCGATCCGCGTCCCGGTCCGCGTCCCGGTCCGGCTCCCGGTCGGCGTCCCTGGGGGCCGGCACCCTCGCGGGCAGGGGGAGCCGGGCGCAGCGCGCACCGAGCGCCATGAGCAGGCCGGTGGGCAGGAAGACCGCGTCGCACACGATCATCGACAGCGACAGCAGGGGGATGCCGAGGACCACCGAGATGCCCAGGTGCTCCAGGATCATCACGGCGAGCAGGACGTTCTTCAGCTTGCGGTGGGCCAGCGTGAAGGGGAACGCCACCTGCACCATCACGGTCCCGTAGGTCAGGGCCAGGACCAGCAGGGTCTGGGAGGCGAGGAAGCCCGAGAGCGCCGGCCACGGCGCGAAGTAGTCCAGGTGCAGGACGTAGTGGAGCGCGCTGCCCTCCTGCCACCGCGATCCCTGGATCTTGTACCAGCCCGCGGTCGCGTAGATCAGGCACACCTGCGCGGCGACGGCGAGCATCGCCGCGTTGTGCAGCATCGACGCGGCGGCGTCCAGGACGGCCCGCGCCTCGTGGCGGGGGAACCACCGGTCGGCGACGTACCAGACGCCGAGGACCGCCCACAGGGTCCACAGGGCGACGGACCAGCCCCGGGGGGAGTGACCGGACAGCGCGAGCAGGGGCGTGGGGGCCAGTGCCCACAGGACGAGCCCCGGGACGTCGAAGGCCGCCCAGGGACCGCGGGCCGGCCCGGCCCCGCCGTCGTCCGCGGCCCGGTCCCGCTCCCGCCGGCGGGCGCGGCGCGCGTCCAGGGACCACACCTCGGCACAGCGGGTGAGGACCAGGTAGATGACCATGATGCGGAGGACGTTGTCCCCGCCGTCGCCCACCAGGCTGTTGCGGTTCTCCAGCGAGAGCATGCAGACCATGAGGAGGACGGACATGGTCCGGGTGCGCCAGCCGAGCAGGACGGCGACGGCGGCGGCCGTCGCCAGCGTGTAGACGGTCTCGAACCAGAGCTGTCCGTCGCTCCGGAGGAGCACGGTGAAGCTGTGTTCCTCCTCGACCAGGATCCGGGCCAGGTCGTGCGAGAGGGGGCTGCGGTTCCCGTACAGCACATGGCGGTTGGGCCACTCGCGCAGCAGGAAGGCGAGGCAGACGGCCGCGAGGCCGATGCGCAGGACGGCGGCCTGGTACGGCGCCCGCACCGTCGTGATGTCCGGCAGCCGCCGCGCGAAGCGTGCGGCGAGCCCGGGGAGGAGGGTCGAGCGTTTCATGTCACAGCTTCCTGAAGTCCTGCGGGACGACCGGCCACCACGGGAGCATCCGGTACTCGGTCGTGTCCGGCGGCGCCTCCCGGCTCCAGGCCGGCGGGTCGATCAGGGTGAAGCGGCCGGCGACCTGCATCGAGGTGATCCGCCCGCCCTCCCAGGTGGTTCCCACCCGCTGGAGGACCACCCGCTTGAGGTAGGTGCCGGTCAGCTCGCCGCGCGCCCCCTTGGGCAGGTCGCCCTGGATGCTGTGGGTGGCGACGTACGAGTCCCAGGCCCTGCGGAGCATGTTCTGGTCCACGTGGCTCGGCGCGATGTTGGCGCGGATCGACTCGACGTCCTGGTCCGTGAGGTTGATCCAGTCGGAGAGGCGGGTGCGGCCGGCCGCGTCGACGGCGGTCACCCGGACGCCGACGGCGTCGTTGCGCTGCATGGGGTTGGGTGCGAAGAGCTTCCAGTCCTGGGCGAACTCGGGCTGGACGTAGGCGTCGATCCCCTCGCGGTGGTGCACGCTGACGGCGTTGGCCGGTGCCACGCCGAGGAAGAGGAACGCCAGGTGGGCGAGGAGGGCGCCGCTCAGCGCCAGCGCCGTGACCGCGAGCGCGACCATCGACGCGGGGGACCACCGGGCGGGGGGCCTCGGTTCTCGCATCATGCTCCTTGGATGAGGTGGCCCGTGCGCAGTCGGCGTCCTGCGCACGGGCCACACCTGCTCAGAGAGGTCGTCGGCGGCTACGCCAAGCCGCCGGGACGGTGGTGCCTAGAGCGGGCAGTTGTCGACGCGGACGCCCTGGTAGTTGATGCGCGGGTCCTGGTCGCTGAGGTAGTCGGCCACGTTGTTGGCCGCCCCGCCGCCGTACCACTGCGGGTTGTCGACGACCTGGAAGAGGGTCGGGTCGGTCGGCGCGTTCTGCGCGATGCCCTGGTTGGAGCGCGGCGGCGCGGCGCCGAAGACGCTGCTGTACAGGATCTCGGTCGAGACCGGCCACTCCTCCGGGTGGTTCTTCCAGAAGCCGGGCGAGCACCACTGGGCGTCCTCGGGCGGAGTCGTCGTGCCGGTGGTGCCCGTCGTGCCGGTGGTGCCAGTGGTGCCGGTGGTGCCGGTGGTGCCGGTGGTGCCCGTCGTGCCGGTGGTGCCGGTCGTTCCCGTGGTGCCGGTGGTGCTGGTCGTTCCCGTGGTGCCCGTGAGGCCGATCAGACCGGTCGTGCCGATGAGACCGATGTCGCCGATGATCTTCGGGGCGAAGACCGCGTTCTGGGTGCAGTACCCGAACGTGCCCTTGCAGCTGTGGCTCAGGTTGTGCTTCGACTTGTCGACGACGATGTGGTCGCCACCCTTGTCGTGCCCCTCGCCCTCGGCGCCGTGGCGGATGTGCGCGGCCGCGTCGACGGTGCCGCCGAGTGCCTGGGAGGCGGTCACGGTGCCAAGCGACAGGGCACCTACCGAGAACGCGATGAGCAAACCGCGGAAGTACCGCATGGAGTGTCTGTCCTTTCGTCCGGCGGGAAGGAGACTCCCGCCCTGGTCGCCCTTAACGGCCACGGGCGGCAGCGGGTGACGACAGGGAACACCAACTCCCCGCGACGGCCTACGCGCTGCGATAAGCGGAGAGCTGCGCCATCGGGAGCAGCGGAGGCGGGGATCCGGGGGACTCGTATGCCAAGCGGATCAGCCGACAACGCGTCGTGACCTGGACCGTCTCCCCGGTCAGCGGAGCGCCAGGGGGGCGCCCCGGTTTCTTCGGGAGGAGAACCCGTTCGGCCCCGTCCCGTATCGGTGGGATGACCGATGTGCGACGCGGCCCGGCCCGGCGATAGTCCTCGGGAGATCGTTCGCGGGCGCCCCCCGGCGCGCCCGGTATTCGAAAGGACCCCCTGTGGACACGTATGCGGATCTGGTGTTCGTCGGCGGCCGTGTGGTCACGGTCGACGCGGAGTTCTCCGTGGCCGAGGCGCTGGCGGTGACCGGCTCGGTGATCGCCGCCGTGGGCGGCCGGGAGGACGTGGCTCCGCTCGTCGGTCCCGACACCCGCGTCGTCGACCTGGAGGGGGCGACGCTGCTGCCCGGCATCAACGACTCCCACCTGCACGGATGCGCCTTCGGCATGGCGAGCCCGCCGCTGTCGCTCGAAGTCGGCCATCCCGCCGCCTCCTCGCTCGCCGACGTGGCCGAGGCGGTGCGGGAGGCCGTCGGACGGGCCGCCGAGGGGCAGTGGATCACGGGGCACGGCTGGGACACCGGCTACCTCGACGAGTGCGTCGCCGACCCGTCCCGGCACCCCGCGCGCGGCGACCTCGACGGGGTCAGCCCGGACCACCCGGTCGTCCTGTACTCCTTCTCCGGGCACGCCACCTGGGTCAACTCCAAGGCCCTGGAGCTGATCGGCATCGACCGGGACACCGTGGCGCCGCCCGGCGGGGCCATCGTCGTGGACGCGGCGGGGGAGCCGACCGGACTGCTCCACGAGGGCGCGCAGGCCCTCGTCCAGAACGCGCTGCCGCCGCTCGGCCGCCGGGAGCGGACCGACGCGATCCGGTCGACGCTCGCCACGCTCGCCCGGCTCGGCGTGACCAGCTACACCGAGCCCGGCCTCGGCCCCGGCGGCGACGGCATCATGAGGGGCGCGCTCGGCACGGAGACGCTGGACGTCTACCGCCGGCTGCTGGCCGACGGCGAACTCACCGCCCGGGTCGGGGTGTTGCTCCTGCCCACCGGTATGGCGAGCACCGCGGACGAGTTCGCGCGGAACCTCGACGCCCTCGACGTCTCCGAGGGGCACGACCCGCGCCGCCTCACCATCCACGGCGTGAAGGTCTTCGCCGACGGCATCGTGCCCAACAAGACGGCCTGGATGCACGAGCCGTACGTCGGCGGAGGCTGCGGCGCCCTCTGCGTCGGCGGCGAGATCGACGACGAGCGGGTCGCCGAGATCCGCGCGATGATCCGCCACGCCCACGCGGCCGGGCACCAGCTCGGCGTCCACGCCACCGGCGACCGGGCCATCGACACCGTCGTGGACGCCTTCGCCGCCGCGGCGGCCGAGCACCCGAGGGAGGACGCCCGCCACTACGTCATCCACGGCGACTTCCTCACCGCCCACAGCATGAAGGTGCTGGCCGCGCACGACTTCGGCGTCAACATGAACCCCACCATCAAGTGGACCGTCGCCGACATGGAGGAGGAGTTCGTCGGGGCGGGCCGGGCCGCGTACGCGTGGCCGTACCGCGACGCCCTCGACGCCGGCGTGCGCGTCGCCAGCGGCTCCGACGCCCCCGTCACCCACCCCGACTGGCGGCAGGGCGTCGCGACCATGGTGCTGCGCGAGTCGAAGGCCGCCGGCCGGGTCAGCGGCCCGGAGCAGCGGATCGCCCTGGCCGAGGCGATCCGTACGTACACCGTCGACGCGGCCTGGCAGGACTTCGCCGACGGCTGGAAGGGCTCCCTGGAGCCGGGCAAGGTCGCCGACCTGTGCGTCGTCGGCGGCGACCTGCTCGGCGCCGACCCCCACGCCATCCCGGAGATGCCCGTCGTCCTCACGGTCCTCGACGGCCGGATCGTGTACGACGCCCTGGCCGGCGCCCCGACCGGCGACCCGCGCGATTGACGGATGCCGGGCAGATGATCATCCTGGGGGGATGGCGGCACGGCACAGCACGACGGACATCCTGGACGCCGCCGTCCACGTCCGTGAAGCCGCCAGGAGCGCCACGACCGGCGCGACCGGCGTCGACACGGTCCTGGCGGCGCTCTCGGAGGTCGTGGAACACGACCACGCCTCCCTGTCCCGGTGGGACCCGCGGCTGCGGCGCCACACCACGCTGGCCGGGAGCTACCCCGAGGCGGCCACGGCGTACATCGAGACCCGCCTCCACCACGACCCGGTCTTCCCCGTGCTGCGCAGCCCGGCCCGGGGCGGTCTGTGGCTCGGGGACGTCCCCCGGCAACTCCTCGCCGCCTCGCCGGGGTTCCGGGACGTGCTCGCCCCGCTCGGCATCGAGGACGGCGTCGCCCAGTGCCTCTTCGCCGCCGACGGCCGGTACGTCGGCATGCTGAACGTCAGCCTCCGGCGGCCGCTCCGCACCCCCGACCCGGCCCGCGCCGTGGTCACCCTCCTCACCGAGGCCCTCGCGGCGGCCGTGGCCTCCCGCGCGGCCCCGCCGCCCGGGGGGACCGCGGAACCCGTGGGCGGCGCGGAGGCCGGGCCGGTCACGGGCGCGGCCCGCCCCGGTGGGCTGTCGCCGCGGGAGCTGGAGGTGCTGGCCGAGCTGACGGCCGGCCGCACCAACCGCCAGATCGCCGAACTGCTCCACATCACCCCGCGCACCGTCGGGACCCACATCGAGCACATCCTCGCCAAGCTCGACCTCCCCAACCGTGCCGCGGCGGCGGCCCGGGCCGCCGCCTGGGGAATCAGGTCGTCCCGCTGAGACGACGATCGGAACCCGGGGAAAGGGAGGGGCGCGGACGTGGAGTGGACGACGTGGGCGGGCGGCCTGGCGGCCGGCCTGCTGATCTCGGTCGTGACCGCGCCGGTGGGCGTCTCGGGTGCCGTCTTCCTGCTGCCGGTCCACCTCAGCGTCTTCGGCGTGCCGAACCCGGCGGTGACGCCGACGAACCTGCTCTACAACGTGGTCGCCGGCCCCGGCGCCCTCTGGCGGTACCGCCGTGACGGCGCCCTCCGCGGCCCGCTGGCCAGGCGCCTCGTCGCCGGCACGCTGCCGGGGGTGGTCGTCGGCGCGGTGATCCGCGTGTACGTCCTCCCGGGCCCGACCGTCTTCCGTCTCCTCATCGCCGCGCTGCTCCTCCCCCTGGGAGCGTGGCTGTTCGTCCGGACCGTCCGCCCGGCCCGCCGCCGTCCGCCCACGGCCGCCGCCGAGACGACGACCGCCGCCGAGACGACGACCGTCGGCAAGACGACGACCGTCACCGAGGCCACGGCAGACCCGGGCCGGCCCTCCCCCTCCGCCCTCACCGCCCTGGCCCTCTGCGTCGGCGTGGTCGGCGGTGTCTACGGCATCGGCGGCGGCTCCCTCATCGGCCCCGTCCTCGTCGCCCGCGGCCTCCCCGTCTCCCGAGTGGCCCCGGCGGCGCTCGCGACCACGTTCGTGACGTCGGTCGTCGGCGCGGCGGTGTACGCCGTCCTCGCCCTGACCGGCTCCGGCGACATCGCGCCCGACTGGTGGCTCGGCCTGGCCTGCGGAGCGGGCGGTCTCGTCGGCGGCTACCTCGGCGCCCGCCTCCAGCCCCGTCTCCCCGAACGCGGGCTGCGCCTCCTCCTCGCCACGCTCGCCACCGCCGTCGGCGCGCTCTACGCCGTCCAGGCCCTCATCTGATCACTCCACGGCGATGCCCAGCCGCTCCGCGACCGAGGTGAGCGCCTTGCCGAGGGGGAGGCCCACCCGGGCGGCGGCGAGCGTGTCACCGCGCGTCGGATCCCGGTTGACGATCACCACGGGCGTACCGGCCTGAGCCGCCTGCCGGACGAACCTCAACCCCGACATCACCGTCAGCGACGATCCGAGCACCAGGACCGACGCGGCACCCCGCACCAGCTCCCGGCAGCGCTCCACGCGCTCGGCCGGCACCGTCTCGCCGAAGAACACCACGTCCGGCTTGAGCACCCCGCCGCACACCACGCACGGCACCACGTGGAAGCCCGCGACCTGTTCGTCCGTGAGGTCGGCGTCGCCGTCGGGGTTGAGGGCGGCGGGTACGGGGTCGAACCCGGGATTGGCCTCCTCCAGGCGCCGTGCGAGCTCCCGCCGCGCGCTCACGTCCCCGCAGCCCAGACAGACGACCCGGTCGAGGCTCCCGTGCAGCTCCACGACCCCGTCGCTGCCGGCGGCCTGGTGCAGCCCGTCGACGTTCTGCGTGATGACGCCGCTCAGCAGGCCGGCCCGCGCGAAGGCGGCCACCGCCCGGTGCCCGTCGTTGGGCCGGGCGCGGCCGAACGTCCGCCACCCGAGGTGACCGCGCGCCCAGTACCTCCGCCGCGCCTGAACGCCGCCCGTGAAGTCCTGGTACGTCATCGGCGTGTGCCGGCTGAGGCTCCCGCCCTCGCCCCGGTAGTCCGGGATCCCGGACTCCGTGGAGATCCCGGCCCCGCTGAGCACGAGCACGCCCCCGGCCCGTACCGCGTCGACGACCGGCTCCGGATCGGTCGTCGCCGGAGGCGGCTCGGAGGTCGGTGTCCAGCTCAAGGTAGGCCGCATGCGCATGCGGCCAGCGTACGGAACGCGCGCCGGGGACGCCGTACGTCAGCTGCTGGACCAGTCCCGGGTGGACAGCACCAGCAGGTAGCCGTCCGGGTCCCGGAGCGTCACACCCCAGGTGTCCCAGTACGGGTTGTGGGCGGGCACGCGCTTGCCGCCGTGCTCTTCGAGCCGCTCGACGAGCGCGTCGGGCACCTCCTCGCCGAGGTAGACCACCAGCAGGTCCTCGGCGGTCGGCCGGGGCTCCGTGGGGGCCGCCGGATCGTGGACGAGTTCGAGGTGCCAGGCGGCGCCGCGCCAGCCGACCATGAGCAGCGAGTGCATGCCGGGCGTGCCGTCGGCCGTGTGCCGGTACTGGACGTCGAGGCCGAGCCCCGAGACCCAGAAACGTTCCGCCGCCTCCAGGTCACGCGACGGGCGGGCGATGCGGATGTGAGCCGTGGCGTCGGCGGGCAAGACGAGACCTCCTGGTCGGCGCGGCTCGGGACGAACCGGCGGGCTTCCCCGAGCGTAGGGAGCGGGCCCCCGCCCGCCCATACGGCGCTGGTCCTACGTCCGAGGGAGGACGCGGGGCCGTCGTCCGCGCGGAGCGGCTACGCGGCGGTCGTGTCCGCGAGCCTGCCCGGTTCGCGCATCGCCTGGGCGTGCGCGCTCGTCCGGCGGTTCACCGCTCCGATCGCGCAGAGGCCCACGCCCGCGATCGAGACCGGGACCGAGACCGGGACCGGGACCGGGACCGGGACGGAGGGCCCGGGCACGGTCGGCGCCTCGGGCCGGTCACGCTCGGCCCGGCACCAGGAGCCCGGGCCGACGCCCCGGTCGGCGGTGCCGCGATCGGTCAGGAGGCGGGACTCGCGCCCGGAGGGGTGCCTGTCGTCGGGCTTCCGGCCGTCGGTCATTGACAACACGGGTGCGTGGATCGGGACCGCCCCGGTGTTGGACCGGACGGGCGGTGGGACACGAAGCTGATCTTCGACAGCTCACCCCCCATCAGCGAAACGAGGCCGGAGGCACTCATGGACGACGTCTTCGAGACGAGAAGCGGCGCGGTCCGGGGCTTCCGGGCGGCGGAGGACGTCGTCGCCGTGCTCGGCATCCCCTACGCCGCGCCCCCGTTCGGCGCCGACCGGTTCCGGGAGCCGCGCCCGGCCCCGCCGTGGAGCGGCGTCCGGGACGGCACGGAGTTCGGGCCGGTCGCCCCGCAGTCGGCGGAGCTTCCGGGCGCTCCCACCTGGTCGCCCGGCGACGAGGACGTCCTCACCGTCAACGTCTGGACCCCGGCGCCCGGCGGCGGCCGACTGCCGGTGCTGGTGTGGCTCCACGGC
The DNA here is from genome assembly GCF_042794995.1 of Streptomyces sp. NPDC056503. Lineage (NCBI taxonomy): Bacteria > Bacillati > Actinomycetota > Actinomycetes > Kitasatosporales > Streptomycetaceae > Streptomyces > Streptomyces sp. NPDC056503. Next base: position 127,461 of record NZ_JBHTST010000002.1, on the reverse strand, counting down.
GGGGCCTACACCTTCGGCTCCTCCGCCCAGCCCGACTTCGACGGCACGGTGCTCGCCCGGGCCGGGCTGGTCGTGGTGACCCTGAACTACCGGCTCGGCTTCGAGGGCTTCGGGCACCTGCCCGCCGACCCCGACGGGACGGTGCTCCCGGACAACCGGGGGCTGTTGGACCAGATCGCGGCGCTCCACTGGGTACGCGACAACATCGCCGCGTTCGGCGGCGACCCCGGCGACGTCACCCTCGCCGGCCAGTCCTCCGGGGCGACCTCGGTGGTCTGCCTGATGGCGATGGACCGGGCCCGCGGCCTCTTCCGCCGGGCCATCGCCCACAGCCCCGTCAGCCCCTTCCACACCCGGGACATCGCCGCGGCGACCACCCGCGAGATCGCCGCCGCGGCCGGCCGCCCCGCCACCGTCGAGGGCCTGGCGTCGGCCACGCCACAGGCCCTGGTCGCGGCCTCGGACCGGGTGGTCGACGCGTACCGTGACGACCCCGGCTCCGGCTCCCGCCACTACGACCCCTCCCTCTTCGCCCCCGTCCTCGACGGCGACACCCTGCCCACCGACCCCCTCGCGGCCCTCGCCGCCGGAACGGCCCGCGACGTGGACCTGCTGGTCTGTCACACCACGGAGGAGTACTGGCTCCTCGACGCCGTCGGCAGCTGCGCGAAACTCACCACCGACGCGCAACTAGCCCGCTTCGCACAGGACTTCGGGCTGGACGAGGACCTGGTCGACGGCTACCGCTCGGCGGCCTCCGCGCCGCCCCCGGCCGCCGATGCCCCGGCCGCCGATGCCCTGGTCGCCGACGTCTACCTAGCCCTCTTCGGAGACCTGGCCTTCGTCGAGTTCAGCCACCGGCTCGCCGAGGCGCACGCCGCCGCCGGCGGCCGGACGTACCTCTCCCGGTTCGACCGCCGACGCGCGCGGGCCGACGGCACGGCCGTCCGGGCCTGGCACTGCGCGGACGTCCCCTTCGCCTTCGGCAACCTCGACGACGACCGCCTCTCGTTCCTCATCGGAGGCGCCCCCACCCCCGAGGACCACGTGCTGGCCCGCCGCATGGTCCGGGCCTGGGCCGACTTCTCCGCGACCGGGGATCCGGGCTGGTCGCCGATGGGGAAGGACGCCGAGGGGCGGACCGTGGAGGAGGGGCGGACCGTGCGCGTCTGGACCCCCGACGACCAGCCCGCGGCGGACCGCAGGCCCGCCCCTCCGCGCTCGCTCTGGGCGAAGGTCGACTTCCCCGTACGGCGCCCCTGACCGACGCCGCGCCGCGAGCAGCCCGATCAGCCGCGCGTACTCCGTGACGCCGCGGGTCCGCGCGTACTCCGTGACGCCGCGGGTCCGCGCGTACTCCGTGACGCCGCGGGTCCGCGCGTACTCCGTGACGCCGCGGGTCCGCGCGTACCGCTCCTCCACCGCCTGTCGGAACGCCACGGCCAGGGGGCGCGACCGGTGCGCGCCCTCCGGCCCGCCCACCCCCGGCCGCCTCGGTCTCACCCCGACCCGCCACGCCTGACCGCCGCGCCGGCGAGTTCTTCCGGCGGGAACGCCTGGAGTTCCGGGGTCCCGGCCCTCCCGTTCACGCGCGTCGGTCCCGGTCGGCCGCGGTGGCGACGAGGCGTCGCAGGGAGCGGGCCGCGGGCGGGCCCCAGGTGGGCTTGCCGCCGGGGCGGCCCCGGACGCCGGCTTCGCCGATGTGGAGGCCGCCGAGGGCACGGAGGAGCGCCCAGCCCCGGGCGCGGCGGAGGGTGGCCGGGTCCGCCGCCGGGCGGTAGGCGCGGTGGAAGCGCCCGATGGCGTCGTCGTCCGGGAGGAGGATCCAGGCGGAGGCGAGGTCGCAGGCCGGGTCGCCCGCGCACAGGTCGCCGAAGTCGATGACACCGCAGAGGGTTCCGTCCGAGGTGAGGACGTTCGCGGGGTGGAGATCGCCGTGGAGCCACAGGGCCGGCCCCGTCCAGACGGGGGCGGTGACGGCGTCGCGCCACACCGCGCGGGCGCCGTCCGGATCGGGGATCAGACCCAACTCGGTGGCGGACGCGAGCCCTTCGGCGAACGGCTCGTCGTGCGCGGAGAGCGGTCCACCGCGCCCGCGGCCGGCGGGGGCTCCGTCCGGCGCGGGCCGGTGGAGGGCCGTCAGGAAGGCCGCCAGGCTGTCGGCCGCCTCCGCGCCACGCGTCGCGGGGGAGTGGTCCGCCGGTGTCCCGGGGACCCAGGTGGTGACGAGCCACGGGCGCGGGAACCGCTCCGACGGCTCCCCGAGCCGCTGGGGGACCGGAGTGGGCAGCGGCAGCCCCGGGGTGAGGTGCGGCAACCACGCGTGTTCCTTGCGGAGCAGCGCGTCCGCGTCGTCCGTCGCCCAGGGAAGCCGCACGGCCAAGTCATCGCCCAGTCGCCACAGTTGGTTGTCCCAGCCGCGCGCGCCGAGCCTCACAGGGAGGTCGGCCAGGTCGGGGTGCTGGTCGCGCAGCAGGTCCTGGATCAGCGCGGCGGTGATCTCCGTACGGGGCGGGGAGTCGGTGTCGGTCATGCCTGGCAACCTAGACTCGGACGGCCCGGTCTGTCTCGTACCGTCTCGCGCCGGGTCGGATAGCGTCTCTCGCGTGACCGAGGAACTCGCCGTCTGGAGACGGCTCGTCGCCCTGCTGCCGGAGGCCGAGGCGGAGGAAGCCGGGGAGTGCTGGTCCATCGGCGAGCAGGAGGCGGCGCTCGCGCTGCTCGTCTCCGGCCTGCTCACCCACCAGGTGCGGATCGGCGAGTCGACGAGGGCGCGGATCTCCGTGCTCGCGGAGGGCTGGGGCGAGAGGGAGGCCCTCACGCCCCGGCTCCTCCGGTGCCCCGGGGACGGCGAGCCGTCCCCGGTGAGGCTGGTCGAAGCCGCCTCGGACGTCGTCCGCGGCCCGGGGGACGGGTCCGCCGACGACGTCCTCGTGCCGTGGATCGCCTGCGAGCGATGCGGCGGCGTCCTGGCGCGGAAGCACGCACGAGAGCCCTGGGGAGGTCTTTCCCACCTCGCCCGGAGTTACGTGATCACCTGGCCCGAGGGAGGGGCGGTCGTACGGGAGTTTCCCGCCGATGCCGCCGATGCCGCCGATGCCGCGCACTCCGCGGACGCCGCCCACACCGCCTTCGAGGCCCTGTTGGCGGTGTGCGCGGAGTCTCCGTCCGGGCGGTGAGGACGGGGCGCGGCCCCGCCGCTCAGCTCGCCAGGCCGGCGAACGCCCCGGGCTCGTACGAGCCGCCCGGGTTGCGCACGATCACGTTCATCCGGGTCGCCGCGTTGATCAGGGCGACCAGGCAGACCAGCGCACCGACCTCGTCGTCGTCGAAGTGCTCGCGGACGCCGGCCCAGGTCGCGTCGGAGACGCCCTCGTCGCCGAGCCGGGTGCCCTCCTCCGTGAACGCGAGCGCGGCCCGTTCCGCCTCCGTGAACACGGTGCTGTGCCGCCAGGCGGCGACCAGGTGGAGCCGGAGCGCCGTCTCCCCGGCGGCCGCGGCCTCCTTGGTGTGGATGTCGACGCAGAAGCCGCAGTCGTTGAGCTGGCCGACCCTCAACTCCACCAGCTCCCGAAGGGACTTGGGGAGCGTCGAGGAGTCGAGGGCCAGCGAGGTGGCGTAGAAGCGCTTGGCGACCTTCGCGGCGGTCGGGCTGTCGAACAGGTGGAAACGGGGTTCCATGACGTCTTCCTCACTCGTGGTCGTACGCGGTGTCGCGGCGGACGACCACGAGATGCCGAGGACCCGCGCCCTGTGACGGCGGCACGGTGTGGCCTGGCTCACTGCCCCGGGCTGTCACACGGCGGGCACGACCGGCGTCTCGTGTACGGCGCGCACGCGAACCACCGAAGGGCGGGACCCCGACGATGACCGATCGGCTGACGACCGACCGAGTGAGGACCGGCCGGCTGACGACCGACCGGCTGACGACCGACCCAGTGCCGACGGACGGATCCACGACCGACCGGTCCAGGACCGACCGATCCACGACCGACCGGTCAACGGTCGGCCGAGCCCCCGACGACCGGGTCACCGGCGTCTTCCTCCGCCACCGCAACCTCCTCTTCACCGTCGCGTACGAGCTCCTCGGCTCCGCCGCCGACGCCGAGGACGCCCTCCAGGAGACCTGGCTGCGCTGGATCGGCGTCGACCCCGACACCGTGCGGGAGCCGCGCGCGTACCTCGTACGGATCACCACCCGGCAGGCGCTGGGCCACCTGCGCGCGCTCGGCCGGCGCAGGGAGTCGTACGTCGGCCCCTGGCTGCCCGAACCGCTGCTCACCGCGCCCGACGTCGCCGAGGACGTCGAACTGGCCGAGAGCGTGTCGATGGCGATGATGCTGGTGCTGGAGACGCTCGCCCCCACCGAGCGGGCGGTCTTCGTGCTGCGCGAGGTGTTCGAGCTCGGCTACGACGAGATCGCCGAAGCCGTCGAGAAGAGCCCCGCGGCCGTCCGCCAGATCGCCCACCGCGCCCGCGGCCACGTCGCCGCCCGCAGGCCGCGCGGGGCCGCGACGGCCGAGGAGACCCGCCGGACGGTGGAGGCGTTCCGGCGGGCGGTCGAGACGGGCGACCTCCGACGCCTCCTCGCCGTCCTCGCCCCGGACGTCGTCCTCCTCACCGACGGCGGCGGAGTCGCCCGGGCCGCGCTCGCCCCCGTCGTGGGAGCCGACCGGGTGGCCCGCGTCCTGGCCGGGCTCGCCACCACGGCGGCACGCCTCCGGCCGGTCACGGTCAACGGGCAGCGGGCCCTGACGGTCCACCTTTCCGGCCACCTCTCCGACGCCCCGCCGGAAGGCCGGTCCGGCGCCTCCGTCGACACCGTGCTGGCCCTCCGCGTCGCCGACGGCCGCGTCACCGGCCTCTACGCCGTACGGAACCCCGAGAAGCTGCTCCACCTCGACCGGGAGACCCCGCTGCGCCGCAGGCCGGTCGAGGACGAGTCGTGGCCGCCCGGTTCCGAACCGCTCGGCCCCCGCCGACGATGAGCGAGTCCGTCCGCGCCCTGCCTGCCGGAGCGGCCTCCGGGCCGGGCCTCGGTCGTTCCGCGTCGGGCCTCGACCGTTCCGCGTCGGGCGGTCACCGACCCCTGTCAGTGGCGCCTGACAGGATCACGGGCATGACGCCCCTGCTTCTCTCCGACATCGAACGGGCCGTGCGGGCCGGCTGGAGTACCGAGACGTGCACGCCCGAGTTCCGGTCCCGCTGGACCGAGGACAACCCGGCCCGGGACCAGTGCGGGGTGACCGCGATGGTGGTCAACGACCTCCTGGGCGGCGAACTGCTCCGCGGCGAGGTCCACGTCGACGGCGAGCGGGTGGACTACCACTGGTGGAACCGTCTGGGGGAGGGCATCGAGATCGATCTCACGCGCGAGCAGTTCGGCCCCGAGGAGACCGTCACCGCGGGCACCGTCGTCCCCCGCCCGCCCGTGGCCGAGTGGCGCAGGCTCCACGACGAGTACGCGCTCCTCCGCGAGCGCGTCCTGCGACAGCTCGGCCGGCGGGCCGAGGCTCCCCGCGAGGACGGCGCGGCATGAGACCCCCCGGGCCGGTCCTGCCCGCTCTGCGCGCCTGCGTGGCCGAACTGGCCACACCGGCACGCGTGTACGTGGCGGCCGGACGCTTCTCCGAGTCCGATCCCGATCTGCCGGAGCTCGTCGCGCGGGTCCGCGTCCTGCTGGCCGAGATGGCGGCGGACGAGGCGTGGAGACGCTTCCTCCCGGGGTACGTGCCGCCTCCCGTCCCGGAGATCAGCGCCGCGCTGGAACCGTTGGAGACGGACGAGGCGGCGCCGTTCCTGGCCCGGCTCGCGGCGGTGGACCTGTACTGGCCGTCCCACCGGCACCTGCCCGAGGACGTCGCCGGACGCGCGGCGGACCGGGTGGTGTCGCTCCTCGGGCCGGACGCCGTCTGGTGGACCAACCACGACGAGGCGTGCGGCGCGGTGAACGGGGTCACCCCGTTCTTCGACAGCCTTCTCGCGGGCACCGACGGCGAGCACTTCGTCGTGGCCCTGCAGGTGGCCGACGACTGACGGGGGGCGGCGGGGAGTCCGGCCTCACGTCCGCGCGGACGGGGAGGCGTCGTCGAGGAGGGCGGCGAGGCCGTCGAGGAGCCGCTGGAGCCCGAACTCGAAGAGGGCGTCGAGGTCGAAGTCGTACCCGGACCGCGCGAGGCGGGCGAGCGTCGGGTACCGCCCGGTGTCCAGGGTCGCCTGGAGGGCGGGCTCCTGCGTGTCCAGCCACTCCTCGCTGTCGAGCCCGCTCTGGGCCTCCGCCTCCCGCTCGGTCTCCAGGTTGAGGGCGAGGCCGCGGATGTGGTTGAGCAGCGTCAGGTGTGCGGTGAAGGCCGACTGGCCGTCGAGCCCGTGCGCGTGCAGGGCGTTCAGGACCCACTCGCTGTACGTCATCGCAGAGGTGATCAACTGCGGCCGGGTCAACGACAGGGCCGAGGCCAGCCAGGGGTGGGCCCGGAAGTGGCCCCAGAGCTGACGGGCCGCCACCTCCAGCGGCTCCCGCCACCCCGGCGGCGGCTCGGCGGGCAGCGGGCGTTCGGCGATGGCCGAGTCCATCATCCGTACCAGCAGGTCGTCCTTGTCGGTCACGTGACGGTAGAGCGACATGGTCGCCACCCCGAGGTCGGCCGCCACCCGGCGCATGGAGACGGCCGCCAGGCCCTCCGCGTCGGCGACGACGACGGCGGCGTCCACGATCCGGCCGAGCGTGAGCCCCGTCGGGCCGCCCGGCGCGGCGGCGGAGGCCGGCGCGCTCCGCCGGACGGGGGCGGGGGGCGCGGGAGTCGGGGAGGGCGCCGGGACCGGTGGGGCTGTCGACACGACCGTGCCGACGCCCGGGACGGCGTGGACCACCCCTTCGCGGCGCAGTTCGGTCAGCACCTTCGTCGCGGTGGCCATGGCGACGCCCCACTGGCGGGTGATCTCCCGGGTCGACGGCACGCGGTCGCCCGGTGCCAGTTCCCCGGCCTCGATCCGCCGCCGCAGCTCGCCGACGATCCGGCTGTAGCGCGGTTCCGCTCGCCCACCGCCACCGCCACCGCCACCGCCACCGCCACCGCTCACCGACATTTCTCCGCCCTCCGCCCGCCGCACTAGTGCACCTGGGTGCACCCCATCCTAGCGGCCGACCGGGGGAGTCTCGTGGACGAGCTCCTCGACCGCTCTCTGTACTAGTGCACTAAGGTCCAATGGTGCGCTGAATGCAGCGTATTACTGCTTGCGCACTACCCTGCGTACGGCGTACATTCACCGTCATGAAGAACAACGAGATCCTCATCAGCGGCGCTGGCATCGCAGGGACCGCGCTGGCGTACTGGCTACGCAAGGCGGGCTTCGCGGTCACGATCGTGGAGCGCGCGCCGGAGCCCCGCCCGGGCGGGCAGACCGTGGACCTGCGCGGTGCCGGCCGTACCGTCATCGAGCGCATGGGCCTGATGGACCGGGCCAAGGCGGTCACCGTCGACCAGCGCGGCCTGGCCCTCGTCGACCGGGACGGCAGGACCACCGCCCGGGTGTCCGCCGACAGCTTCGGCGGCGAGGGGATCGTCTCCGAGATCGAGATCCTCCGCGGCGACCTCGCCCGACTGCTGTACGAGGAGAGCCTGCCGGACACGGAGTACCTCTTCGACGACACCATCACCGGGATCGACCAGGAGACGGACCCCGGCACCGTTACCGTCACCTTCGAGAAGGCGCCGCCGCGCCGCTTCGCCCTCGTCGTCGGAGCGGACGGCCCGCACTCCGTGGTCCGCTCGCTCGCCTTCGGCCCCGAGCGGGACTTCGCCCACCCCATCGGCCTGTACACGGCCTGGTTCACCGTCCTCGACGACGACCTGGACCTCGACGGCTGGTACCTGATGCACAACGCGCCCGGCGGCCTCGTCGCCTCCGCCCGTCCCGGCCGGCTCCCCGGCGAGGTCAAGGCGGGCTTCAGCTTCCGCTCGGCGCCGCTGGCGTACGACCGCCGGGACGTCGCGGCCCAGCGGGACATCGTCGCCCGGCGCTTCGCCGGAGTCGGCTGGGAGACGCCCCGCCTGCTGCGGGCGATGCGCACCGCCCCTGACTTCTTCTTCGACTCCATGGCCCAGGTGCGCCTCGACAGCTGGTCGCGCGGCCGGGTGGCGCTCCTCGGCGACGCCGGATACTGCGCCACCCCGCTGACCGGCCTCGGCACCAGCCTCGCCCTCGTCGGCGCGTACGTCCTCGCCGGCGAACTGGCCGCGGCGGAAGGCGCGCACGAGCCCGCCTTCCGCCGTTACGACACGGTCATGCGCCCCTACGTCACCCAGGCACAGGAGCTCCCGCCCGGCGGAGCCGCCGGTTTCGCCCCGACGAGCCGCTTCGGCATCCGGATGCGCGACCTCTCGATGCGCTCGATGACGCGCTGGCCCATGCGCGGCATCCTCGCCGCGCAGTTCGCGAAGGCCGGCGACATCGCGCTCCCGGAGTACGGGCCGGCCACGGCCCGCCCGCTGAGCGCCTGAGCGGGCGGGCCGTGGCCGAACGGGACTCAGCTCATCAGCAGCAGACGGGTGTGGGGCACCAGCTTGCGGTTGACGCTGGTGCTCTGCACGAAGATGGTGAAGTCCGCGTTGTGGTCGGGCTTGACGCGTACCTCCTCGTCGGGAAGGCCCAGCAGGGCCCGGGCCTCGGGGCCGGTGTAGACGCGGTCGGTCTTCTTCTCCAGGACCGCGATCCGCTTCCGCGCCTGGATCTTCTCCGACTTGCTCAGCTGGTAGAAGGCGCACCCGGTCTTGTACGTGTGCCCGGACTCCGTGACCCACTCCCGGATGGCGACGTCCCGGGGAACCGGGATCAGCCGGTACCCGGCCGAGTCGACCGGGGTGAGGCCGGCCGCCGCGATCGTCTCCTTGTTGACCGCGTCCGCGCCCACGGAGAACACCGACCGCGACCCGCGGATGCCCTGGGTGCGGCCCACCATGAACTTCTCCGTGGCCTGCTGGATGACCTGCCCGGCCTCCTCCAGGCCCCGGGTGCTCGTGGCGTCCCAGACGGCGACGTTGTCCTTCGGGAAGCCGCAGCTCATGGCCTCGCGCTTGCCCGCCTGGTCCGGCACGAGCACGGCCAGCGTCCAGTTGTCGTCCTGCGTCTCGATCATCTCGGCCACGGCCGACACCAGCTCGCGCGGACTCTTGCCGGGGGCGTCCGGGCAGCGGTGGCTGGCGTTCTCCTGCCCGTCCGTCAGCACGAACGTGAGGAAGCTGTGGTCGCCGTACAGCTGGGCCGTCTGCGCCAGCTCCCGCTGCGACTTCAGCGCGGCCGCGAGCAGCGCGGTCATCCCCCCGACGTTGTACAGCGCCTTCAGGGACGGCATCCGCAGCACGTCCTTGTCGTAGATGACGCACTGCACCCTGTCCGCGAACACGTACACCGTGACCCGCGTCTCCTGGTCCAGCTCCCGCGACCGCCGCGCGAGGTACGCGATCTGCTGGTCGGCGACCTCGACGACCTTCCCCCGCAGATGCGACATGGACGAACTGGCGTCCAGCACGAGCGCCACGTGATTGATGTAGTTCTGGCTTCCGGACATGGCCAACTCCCCGTCTTCGCCGACTTGATATCCCTACCGTCTCACCCACCACTGACAGTCGGTCCGGACACGGGACGCGGTGCGCTCAGCCCGCCGCGGCGCCCGTTCCGACGTCCGTTCCGGCGTCGGTTCCGGCGTCGGCCGCGAGGAGTGCCGTCACCGTGGCGAGCCAGAGGAGGCCGAGGCCGGCGGCGAGGGTGAAGGCGAGGACGGACGCGGCGGAGGCCGTGAAACCCGCGAGGACGACGGCCGGTACGACGCGGGAGGCGAGGGTCCAGCGGCGCGTCCGTCCTCGCGCGGCGAGCGCGCGGCCGAGGACGACGGACGCGGCGCACAGCGCGAGGTAGCCGATCATCCCGCCGGACATGTGCACGGCTCCGTGGCCGGTCATGACCGTCCCGTCGGGAGCGCCCGCGGGGAAGCCCGCCCCGGCGTCGGCCGGGAAGCCGGCCGCGACCCAGAAGGAGCCGCCGAAGATCCCGACCAGGACGGGGCCCCAGGTCCCGCCCGGCCCACCCCGCAGCACCTGCCGCAGCCCCCAGGCCGCGCCCGTGAGCAGCAGGCCGGTGACGAGGAAGCTGACCGTCTGCACCCACCCCGCCTCGCCGAGGGCGAGCTGGCTGATCGCGTTCCGTCCGAACGCGAACCCGTCCCGTACGAGCCCCTGAGCGACCCCGGCCGCCAGGAACAGGGGCCCGGCCACCACCCCGCCGGTCACGGCCCACCGCGTCGCGGCATCGCGCGCGGCGGGGGCGGTGGAGCCGGCGGTACGGGGTGCGGTGAGCGTGTCGGTCATGGTGGAGCCTTCCTCGCGGGGGTGTCGTCGTTCATATGACCGACGACACCTCGCGAAGTCATCGCTCGCGGCGCACCCCGTGCGCCCCGCGCCCCCGCGCACCTCGTGCACCGCGGCGGCGTGGCCTACCCCGCGGACCGGCCGACCGCGGTCCCGGCGTCCTCCGCCCACAGGGCGACGCTGTGGGCCGCGACGAGCGCGCCGATCCCGGCGAGCACGTCCTCGACCGGGAGCGGGGGCAGGCGTCGGCCGTCCCGCAGCCGGACGGAGACCTGGCCGGCGGTGGCCTCCCTGGGGCCGATGACGGCCTGGTACGGGGCCAGCCGGGCCGCGCGGATCCGGGCGCCGAGGGTCCCCTGGTCGGGGGCGGCCACTTCGGCGCGGAGGCCGGCGGCGTGGCAGCGGTCGACCAGGGCGGTGGCGGACGGCAGTTCGGCGGCGGAGACGGGGAGGGCGACCAGCTGGGTGGGGGCCAGCCAGGCGGGGAACGCGCCGCCGTGGTGTTCGACGAGGTGGGCGACGGCCCGCTCCACGCTGCCGATGACGCTGCGGTGGACCATGACGGGACGGTGCCGTGCGCCGTCCGCGCCGACGTAGCGCAGGTCGAACCGCTCGGGCTGGTGGAAGTCGACCTGGACGGTGGAGAGGGTGGACTCCCGGCCGGCGCCGTCGCGGACCTGGACGTCGATCTTCGGGCCGTAGAACGCGGCCTCGCCCTCCACCGCCTCGTACGGCAGCCCGGAGGCCTCCAGCGCCTCGGTCAGCAGGCCGGTGGACCGTCGCCACATGCCGGGCGCGTCGACGTACTTGCCCCCGGGCCCGGGCAGCGAGAGGCGGTAGCGGCTCGGGACGATGCCGAGCGCCTCGTACGCCCTCCGGATCATCCCCAGCGCCGCCCGCGCCTCCCCGGCGACCTGCTCCAGGGTGCAGAAGACGTGGGCGTCGTTGAGCTGGATGGCCCGTACCCGGGTCAGCCCGCCCAGGACGCCCGACAGCTCGGAGCGGTACATGCCGCCGAGCTCGGCCATCCGCAGGGGCAGCTCGCGGTGGCTCCGGGGCCGGGAACGGAAGATCAGCGCGTGGTGCGGGCAGAGACTCGGCCGGAGCACCACCTGTTCGCCGCCGAGGTCCATCGGCGGGAACATGTCGTCGCTGTAGTGCGACCAGTGCCCCGAGATCTCGTACAGCTCCCGTTTGCCCAGCACGGGCGAGTACACGTGCCGGTACCCGGCCCGTCGCTCGGCGTCGCGGACGTACTCCTCCAGGGCGTGCCGTACGGTCGCGCCGTCGGGCAGCCAGTACGGCAGCCCGGAGCCGATCAGCGGGTCGGTGTCGAACAGGCCCAGCTCACGGCCCAGTCTGCGGTGGTCGTGCATGGCGGTCTCCTCGCGGGTTCACGGGCGAGTGACCACGACACGAAGCCCCGGGGCACTCGCCCCGGGGCTTCGGACTGAGACAACGGTCAGCGCGCCGGGACACTCTCCGGCGTCGTCGTCTCGGCGGCAGGCTTCATGCGGGAGACGTTACGGGGGGTCGGGACCGCCCGCACCCCGTTTTCGTCCGCACCCGGTGCGCGGCGCACCGAGGCGGCCCGGCTACGCGGCGGGTTCGTGGGAGAAGGAGCCCTCGCCCTCGTCGGTGAACTCGTCCCCGCCGAACTCGTCCCCGGCGAACTCCTCCGCGCCCGGCATCATCGCGCCGGCGAAGGCGCCCATCAGCTCCTCCGGCTTCAGCTCGGTGGCGCCGGCCGGGGCGACCGGCTTGGTACCGGCGTTCAGCTTCAGGCCGAGGCCGAGCTTCTCCACCTTCGCGTTCTCCGTCAGCTTGGCGAGGTCGACGTACACCTCGGTCAGCTCGCCGTTCTTGAGCGTGAAGTCGGCGGTGACCTTGGCCGCGGGGACGTCCTTCAGGTCGGCGGCCGACGGCAGCTCCACGCCGGGCGGCAGCTCCTTGGAGAACGGACGGATCTCCCCGACGAGGTTCGTGATCAGCGTGCGGAACGGCGCCGAAGCCGAGATGCGCTCCGTGCCGTCCTCACCGCCGGCCGTCGTGAACTCGACGTCACGGGCGACGACCTCGCGCAGCGCCTCCAGCAGCTTCTTCTGGGTCTTGGCGTCCAGCGAGGGCTGGGGCGACGGCTCGCCGCCCGGGCCCTCCTCGCCCGCCTCCCCGCCCATCTCCTCGCCGGCCTTCTCCAGGGCCTTGTAGTCGACCTTGACCCACTCGCCCTCCAGGACCTTCTTGAAGGCCCCGGCCTCGGGCGGCAGTTCGTCGGCCGGCGGCATGGGGGTGCCCATCGCCTCGCCGAGCGCCTCGACGTCGGACCGGAAGTAGGCGTAGTCGCCGACGAGCCGGTACTCGAGCAGGTCGCCCTCCGGGGCGCTGAGCTTCATCGCCATCCCGACGAAGTCCTCCTCCCCGGACTCCTCGAACGGCTTCTTCGACTCCACCGTGACGCTGATCTTCGCGCCGCTGAGCAGCTCGGCGGCCTCGTCCGGGATCTCGTCACCGGCCTCCGGGTCCGACTCGGCGTCCAGTTCCTTGAGCGTCTTCGCGTCGACGTCCAGGTCCAGCTCGAAGGAGATCGACTTCTCCTTGCCCAGCTTCTCGAACGCCTGGTCCAGCTTCTTCCCGGCGGACAGCTGCTCGACCGTCCCGCAGGCGGCCGAACCCACCAGGACGGCGCCGACGACGGCGGTGGCGGTGAGGGTCTTGCGTATGGCGGTGATGATGAACTCCTCGAAGGTCAGATCACGGTGTGATCGACAAGAAGACTCACAGCCCGCCCATAGGGTTGTACGGCGGGGCGCGGTCATTTCCGCGCGGTCCCGTACGCGGCGCGGCCCCGTACGCCGGGCTGCCCCGTACGCGGCGCGGCCCCGTACGCCGGGCTGCCCCGTACGCGGCGCGGTCCCGTACGCCGGGCTGCCCCGTACGCGGCGCGGTCCCGTACGCCGGGCTGCCCCGTACGCGGCGCGGTCCCGTACGCCGGGCTGCCCCGTACGCGGCGCGGTCCCGTACGCCGGGCCGCCCCGTACGCCGGGCCGCCGCTCGCCGGGGCCGGGCCGCCCCGTACGCCGGGCCGCCGCTCGCCGGGGCCGGGCCGCCCCGTACGCCGGGCCGCCGCTCGCCGGGGCCGGGCCGCTGCCCCAGGCGCCGCACTACAGTACGGAGGCGTGGACCCACTGAGATCCGGTCAGGATCCCGCGCGCATAGGTGATCACCTCCTGCTCGGCCGTCTCGGCGCGGGTGGCATGGGACAGGTGTACCTGGCCCGTTCACCGGACGGCGGGCTGGTCGCGCTGAAGGTGATCCGGGACGAGGTCGTCGGGCACCCGGAGGTGTCGGCGCGGTTCCGGCGGGAGGTCGCGACGGTGCGCGCCGTGCGCGGCCCGCACACGGCACGGCTGGTGGACGCGTCCCTGGACGAGGCGCCGTACTGGCTGGCGACCGAGTACGTGCCCGGTCCGACGCTCCGTCAGGCGGTGGGCGCGGACGGCCCCTTCGGCGCGGAGGAGGCCCGCGGGCTGTTCGCGGCGCTCGCGTCGGCGCTGGCGAGCGTCCACGCCCACGGGATCACGCACCGGGACCTGAAGCCGCAGAACGTGATCCTCGCCGCCGAGGGGCCCCGCCTCATCGACTTCGGGATCGCCCGCGGCCCGGACGACACGGCCCTGACCAGGACCGGCGCGGCGCCGGGGACCCCGGGTTTCACCGCCCCCGAGGTCCTGACGCGCAACGAGACGTCCGCGGCCGCCGACGTCTTCGCCCTGGGCGCCACCATGGCGTACGTGACGACCGGCCGGCCGCCCTTCGGCGAAGGCCCCGCGGAAGCCGTCTCGTACCGCGCGGTCCACGAGGACGTCGACCTGCCGGACGCGCCGGGCGCGGACCCCGGGCTGCGCGCGCTGATCCGCGCCTGCGTGGCGAAGGACCCCGCGGACCGGCCGACGGTGGCGGAGGTGATCGCGCGCTGCGGCGGGGAGGCGACCGGCGCCGTCCTGCCGCCGACCCGCCTCGACACGGCCCCGGTCGCGACCACCGCAGCGCCCGGCCGGCGCGGCTTCCGGAGCGCCGCCGTCCTGGTCCTGGTGCTGGCCGGCGTGGCCGGCACGGTCGTGTGGCAGCAAGGCTGGGGCCGGGGGCAAGCCGGCACGAGCGCGAGCGACGGCGGTCCGGAAGGCGGCCGGGGGGCCGGACGGGGTTCTGCCCCGCCGCAGGCGAAGGACCCGGACCCGGCTCCGTCCACGCGTCGGCCCGTCGCGACGGAATCCGCCTCCGACGTCCGGTGGACCCTGTCCGAGGACCCGAAGCAGGCACGGCTCGGCGCCGGGGAGTGCGACCGCCCGCCGGCGCCGGGCCCGTCCGGCAGCACCTCCTCGACCTCGGTCACGTACCGCTCCGGCGCGGCCTCGGCCGACGTCGGCTTCTCCTTCTCCGGCGAGGGCACCCTTCGCCTGGTGGCGGGCGTCAAGCCCCCGGGCGGCAAGGGCTTCGGCTACACCTCCCGCCCGGTACGCCTGGGACCGGCGGGGAAGTCCCTGACGTACCCCGGGGACTTCCCCGGCGCACCGCCCGTCACCTCGAAGGCCGGAGACTGGACGGTGGTCGTCTACCACGCCGCCGACGACGACAGGGCCGGATGGGAGCGCTTCGGCTGCACCGGCTTCCGCGCGGGCTCCTCCCCGGGGACGTAGCCCCCGCCGTCGAGCCGGCCGCGGGCCGGACGGCGGAGGACGGAGGGCGGCCCGGGGCCGCTACGCGTCGCGCCCGCGCAGCAGCAGGCCGCCCGCCAGAAGCGCGGCCGCGGCCCACGCGGCGAGCACGCCCAAACCGCCCCAGGGGCCGATCGGCAGGGTGTCCAGACCGATCGTGGCCTGGACCGCGAGGCCGGCGGGCATCGGCGCGATCTGCTGGAGGAGACGCTGCCAGGCCGGGTCGTGGACCACCTGGGCGACGACCGGGAAGAGGTAGAGCAGCCCCAGCACGAGCCCGATGGCCGTCGCCGCCTCCCGCACCGCCGTCGCCACGCCGAGGCCGATCAGGGCGATCAGACAGAGGTAGAGGACCGAGCCCGCGGCCGCGCGCAGGGTCGGGCCGTCGGCCAGGGAGAGCGGGGCGTAGCCGTGCGCCTCGGTGAAGCCGTTGCCGGGCAGGACGAAGCGGCCGACGAGGACCGAGGCCAGGACGGCGGCCGTTCCCGAGGCCAGGACGACCGCGGTGAGGACCGTCGCCTTGGCGGTGAGGACGGTGAGCCGGTTCGGCACCGCCATGAGCGTGGTCGAGAGCAGGCGGGTGCCGTACTCGCCGCTGACGGCCAGCACCGCGAGGACGGCCACGACCGCCTGCCCGACCGTGACGCCGCTCAGGGTGAGCCTGACGGCGTCCTGGCCGCACCCCGTCTCCGGGCACTTCACCGCCTTGGCGGTGCCGCAGCCGACGGCCACGGTCAGGACGACGGCGAGGAGGAGCAGCCATCCCGTTCCCCCCGCCGTGCGCAGCTTCGTCCACTCCGCGCGCACGGCGCGCCCGAAGTCCCCGCGCCCCGCGCGCCGCGCCGCGCCGAGGGGACTCATACGTCCCTCCCGCGCAGCCGCACCGCGGCCAGACCGATGGCCAGGACGGAGTAGCCGCACAGCACGGCGAAGCCGGCCCACGGAGCCAGCGGGTAGTACCCGGTCGACGGCTCGTACACGCTGAGCACCTGCGGGTGGTACGGCAGGGTCTGCCGGATCGCGAAGCCCGCCGCCGGGGTCAGCCGCAGCAGCCACTCCGACACCCCCGGCGGCAACACGCCGGAGGAGGCGAGGAGGAAGGGCGGCACGATCGACGCGATGACGAGGGCGACCGCCGTGGCGCCGCGCCGCAGCAGTGTCCCCACGCCGAGGGCGAGCACGGCGGTGGCCGCGCAGAGCAGTCCCGTGCCCACCACGACGCGCACCTCGGTCGCCGACGTGACGGGGAAGACGGAGAAGCCCCTCTCCCGCGCGCCGAGTTCGCCGGCCGGGACGGCGACCGCGGCGGCGGCCAGGCCGACCGCGAACGCGACGCCCCCCGCCACGAGGGCCTTGGCACCCAGCACCCTGCCCCGCAGGGGGGTCGCCGCCATCGTCGTGCGCAGCAGACCGCGCTGGTACTCGCCGGTGATGAACAGCGTGCTCACGGCGATCACCACGACGAGCCCCGCGAAGGTGCCGACGAGGAAGTCCTCCATGGCGTAGCCGACGCCCATGACGGGCCCGCCGACGACCGGCGCGATGTCACCGGCCCCGGTCACGGTGAACCCACCGCCGGCCGTCGGCGCGAAGCCGCCCTGGAGGGTGTTCGTGTAGCTGCCGGAGGTGCCGGCGCCGCCGCCCACCTGCGTACCGCTCCAGTCGCCCTCCGACCAGCCGCCGGTGAGGCCGGGACGTCCGAAGGTTCCGGTGGCCACGGCGGGGCTGAAGCCCGCGCCCGCCCCGGTTTCCTCCATGGCCTCCGGCGACGTGGCGAAGAGCCCCGCGCGCACGGTGCGGGGAAGCCCGGGCAGCCTCGCGGAGCCGATCCTCGTGAAGCGCGAGCCGTCGGCGGAGGCGTAACCGGTGAGGGTGTCGCCGGAACGGACCAGGCGCAGCCAGCTCGGCGAACCCCCGGAGACCGCGCCGGCGGGGCCGGCCGTGTCGTGCGTGTAGTCGTACTGCATCCGCACGCCGTGGCCGCCGGTGGCCATCACCGCCGCGTAGGGCGATCCCTGGGCCAGGCTCTCCTTGACGATGATCCCGGCCTTCGCCCAGGGCTGGACCTCCTCGGCCGGCCTGTCGCCGACCCCGGTGGCGGCCAGTCCGGTCAGCGCACGCAGGGGGACGGTGAGGGTGCCGTCGCCGGTGAGCGTCCGGTGGACGAAGTAGAAGCTGTCGTTGACCGCCTCGCCGCCGGGACCCTTCGGGTACGTGACGGTGCCGGGCCCCGCGGGGGCGGCGGTGCCGAGCAGCCCGACCAGGACCGTCAGCAGGAAGGCACCCGCCATGCCGAGGATCCAGCCGCGTACGGTGCGGAACTTGGTCCACTCGGCCCGCACCGTCCGGCGGAGGCCGCCCCGTTCGGCGCGCGCCCCGGCCGGGGGACGGGGGACGGGGGTCGCCCTCATCGCGTGGCCTCCCCGTGCGGGACGCCCCGGTACTCCACCGCGTCCCGGGTGAGTTCCATGTACGCCTCCTCAAGGCTCGCGCGGTGTGCGGACACCTGCGAGAACGGCACCGCGTTCCGGACGAGCAGGCTCACGACCTCCTCGTCCGACAGGCCCAGGACGCCGAGACGGTCCCGGCCGTCGGCGCGCACGGTGGCACCGGCGGCCCCCAGGACCTCGGCCGCGCGCGGAGCCTCGGAGGTACGCAGCACGACCCGGCCGCCGGACGCCTCGGCGAGCAGCTCGCGCACACCGGTGTCGGCCACCACCCGGCCGCGTCCGATCACCAGCAGGTGGTCCGCCGTGCCTTCGAGTTCGCTCATCAGGTGACTGGAGACCAGGACGGCGCGGCCCTGCCGGGCGAGCGACACGAGGACACCGCGCATCCACACGATCCCGTCGGGGTCGAGGCCGTTGAACGGCTCGTCCAGCATGACCGCCGGCGGATCGCCGAGGAGTGCCGCCGCGATCCCCAGGCGCTGGCGCATGCCCAGGGAGAAGCCGCCCGCCCTGCGCCGGGCCGCCGTGCCCAGCCCGGCCTGTTCGATGACCTCGTCCACCCGCCGGGCCGGCAGGCCCTGCGAGTGGGCCAGCCAGAGGAGGTGGTTGCGGGCGGTGCGGTGGGGCTGCAGGGCGGAGGCGTCGAGGAGTGCCCCCAGACGCAGCAGCGGGCGGCGCAGCGTCCGGTACGGAACGCCGCCGACCAGCGCCTTCCCCTCGTCGGGCGCGTCCAGGCCCAGGACGACGCGCATGGTGGTGGACTTTCCCGCGCCGTTGGGGCCGACGAAGGCGGTCACCCGGCCCGGACGCACGGTGAACGTCATCCCGTCCAGGGCCACCCGGGGCCCGAAGCGCTTGCGGAGACCGACGACCTCGATCGTCGCCCGCGTGTCGTGGTCGCCGTTTCGGCGCTCGTGGCCGCCGCTGCCGGCGGCGCTCTCATCCGTCATGGACCCCACCGTGGGGCGACACGGGTCACAGGGGCCGAACGGGCGCTGTCATCTCGCTGTTATGCGCCCCGGCCTAGCCTGGTCACGGGAGCTCGGGGCGCGGCCCCGGGACGAGGCGGAAGAAGGGAGCGGGCGGATGACATGGGGTCCGTCACGACGGCTCAGGGGCCTGACCGCCCGGCTCGGACCGCGTGGGGGGACCGCCCGCGCCCGCTTCACCGCCCTGTACGTCACCCTCTTCCTGCTGTCCGGAGCGGCGGCCCTCGCCCTCGCCGCCGTGGTGGCCTCCGCCGGATCGAGGGAGAGCGAGGCCGCGCCCGGCGGCGGCGGACGGCCCGCCACGGCGGCGCAGGCCCAGGCCCGCGTCGGCGAGCTGGAACGGCGGCTGGCCGAGGCGCACGACACCCGGTCCCAGCAGATCCTCCTCGGGTCCGCCATCGCGCTCGGCGTCATGACGGTGGTCTCGGTCGGCCTCGGCTGGTTCGTCGCCGGCCGCGTGCTGCGCCCGTTGCGCGTGATGACGGAGGCCACCCGCCGGATCACCGCCGACAGTCTGCACGAACGCCTGGCGGTCGCCGGCCCCGGCGACGAGGTGAAGGACCTCGCCGACACCATCGACGACCTCCTCGGTCGCCTGGAAGGCTCCTTCGACGCCCAGCGCCTCTTCGTCGCCAACGCCTCCCACGAGCTGCGCACCCCGCTCACCACGATGCGCGCCTCGCTCGACGTGGCCCTCGCCAAGCCGGGCCCGGTGGCCGAGACCACGGCCACCCTGGCGGCCAGGATCCGCGGTGGACTCGACCAGGTGGACCGGCTGCTGGAGGGCTTCCTCGTCCTGGCACGCACCCAGCACGGCGGGTTCGCCGACTCGGAGCGACTCGCCCCGGGCCGGCTCGCGCGGACGGCGCTGGCCGGACGGGCCGGGGACGTCGACGCCAAGGGCCTGACGGTGCGCGAGGGGACGATCGACGACGCCGCGTGGGTGTGGGGCAGCCGGACCCTGCTGCGCAGGGTCGTCGACAACGTGATCGACAACGCGATCACGCACAACGAGCCCGGGGGCTGGATCACCGTCGCGGTACGGGCGGAAGGAGGCGAGGGGGACGAGGGGGGCGGTTCCGTCTCCCTGGTCGTGGAGTCCGGCGGCCCCCTCCTCGACCCGGCGCGGGTGGCCGAGCTCGCGCGGCCCTTCCGCCGCCTCGCCGCCGACCGTACGGGCGGCGGCCGGGGCAGCGGCCTCGGACTCTCCATCGTCGCGGCCGTCACCGAGGCCCACCACGGTACGTTGGACCTGCGTGCCCGCCGTGACGGCGGCCTGCGCGTCACCATCACCCTCCCCCGCCGGGCCGACGGTCCGGCAGCGGGCCCCGGCACGGAGACGGACGTGACACGGTGAGAGTCCTGGTGGTCGAGGACGCCCGCGACCTGGCCGAGGTCGTCGCCGAGGGACTGCGCGACCAGGGCATGGCCGTGGACGTGGCCCACGACGGCCTTGAGGCCGCGGCCAAGCTGAACGTCAACGCGTACGAGGTCGTCGTGCTCGACCGGGACCTGCCGGGCATCCACGGCGACGTCCTCTGCGGGATGATCACCGAGCGGGACGACCGCGTGATGGTCCTCATGCTGACCGCCGCCGACTCGCCCGGTGACCGGGTCAGCGGTCTGACCCTCGGCGCCGACGACTACCTCGCCAAGCCCTTCCACTTCCCCGAACTCGTCCTGCGGATCCGGTCCCTGGCCCGCCGCCGCCCCGCGGCCCGCTCCCGCGTCCTGCGCGCGGCGGACGTCGAACTCGACCCGACGCGCCGCGCCGCCACCCGCGCCGGTCGCCGACTCGACCTGTCGGTAAAGGAGTTCGCGGTCCTCGAAGCGCTCCTGACCGCGAGCCCCGCCTTCCTCAGCACGGAGGAGCTCCTCGAACAGGTCTGGGACGAGCACGCCGACCCGTTCACCAACACGGTCACGGTGACCATCAGTCGACTGCGCCGCAAACTCGGCGAACCCCCGGTCATCGCGACCACCCCCGGCGTCGGCTACCGGATCACCGGCCCGGCCGCCCCGCCCCGCCCCTGAGCGGGTCGGGGCGGCCGGGCCCGGGGCCGGCGACGCGCCGACCCCGGGCGTCACCGGTCAGGGGGCGAACCGCCGTCGGCTCAGGCCGCGTCCGGCCCGACGTCGGCCGTCGTCAGCGGCGCGCGGACCGGCGCGAGGGTGGAGTACTCGTCGGCGCCGACGTCCCGGGCGGCGGCGCGCGCGTGCCCGTCGGCGTCCTCGGCGAGGGCCAGCGCGGTGTAGGTGGCCGCGTCGACGGCCGGGCTGCCGGCGGTGAGACGGCTGACGCCGTCGGCGTCCTTCCGGAGCCGGGGGTCGACGCGGCGGAAGCCGCCGGACGGGATGGTGCCGTTGGAGGCCGAGCCCCAGAGGATGTTGCCCTGCCAGGTGAAGCCGCTGGTGGCGCCGAGGTCGACCAGGCTGCCGCTGGAGGCGACGAGGATGTTGTCGGCGACGACGACGTCACGGGGCTCGTGGGCCCGGCTCTCGCCGGAGATCGTCGCGGAGTTGCCGACGAGCGTGTTGTGCGCGATGACGGCCCGGTCGCAGGCGTCGTTCCCGCGCCGCTCCTCGGTGCTCTCGCCGGCGTGGTGGTCCCGGGTGGTGCCGCTGCCGATGACGATGCCGCGCGAGGTCGTACCGGAGATGTGGTTGTTCACGACGAGGTGGTCGTTGCCGTACAGGCGGACGCCGTTCTCGCCGCCGAGGACGTGGTTGCCCGCCACCGTACCGGCGTTGCCGTGGCGCAGGACGATGCCGCCCTTGCCGTCCCGGAGGGTGTTGTAGCGGATGGTGTTGCCGGAGGACTTGACCGAGATCGCCTCGGGGTCGCCGTCGCAGCGCTCGAAGAGGTTGTACTCCACGACGGCGTCCGCGGTGGACAGGGCGCGGTGGCTGACGCCGAGGCGGATCGCCTCGCCGCCGTTGGCGCCGGTGTAGGAGTGGTCGGCGAAGTAGTTGCGGAAGATGTGGGTCCGCTGGGCCATGGCGGTGGTCCCGGGCCCGTCGACGACGAGGAAGATGCCCTGCGAGCTCCGGTGGTGGAAGGAGTTGCGGTCGATCTTGGCGTCGTCGCCGCGCACCGTCACCCAGTCGAGCCCGGCGGTGTCGGCGAGCTTGAAGTCGTTGCGCGTCAGCCGGATGCGGGAGCAGTCGGCGGGGATGGCGAACGTGCTCGTCTGCCGGAAGGCGAAGCCGCTGATCGTGATGTTGCCGGAGCCCGAGAGCAGGAACCCGACCGGCCCGTTGAGCACGGCGCCACCGCGGCTCGCCGACACGATGGTGATCGGCGCCGCGGTCGTGCCCTGCTTGCCCGTGATCCGGATGCCGGCCGAGGGGACGGTGTAGGTGCCGTCCGCGAGGACGATCCGGTCGCCGGGCACGGCGGCGTCGATCGCGCTCTGGAGCGCCGCGATGCCGCTGACGTTCACGGTCCCGGCCGCCGCGGCCGTCCCCTGCGCCGGCGTGGAGAAGGACACCGCCGCAGCGGCCGAGCCCATCAGGCTCCCCTTGAGAAACGTACGTCGTCGCATGATGCCTCCTGGTGTGGTCCACCCCACCTTCACCGCACCCCCTGCCGTCTCGCTGACGCGGCGCTAACGCCGGTCGGCCGGACGGCCGCAGGCCCGATCCCGCGCCCCCGCCGTGCCCGATGCCGCGCCCCCGTCCGCGCCCGATCCCGTTCCCCGCCGGCACCCGCGCCCGCGCCCCCGTCCGTGCCCGGGCGGCCCGGCGGCGTTGTCGGTGGCCGGGGCTAGTGTGCCGACGTATGAAGACCGATTCTCCGCACGACCACCCCTTCCCCGAAGCGCTGCCGGAAGCCCTCCTCAAGGACCTGGGAAGCGACGACCCGGCGCGCGCCGAGGCCGCCGCCGAGGAGTTGACGGCGCGGGCCGGGAGCGTGGTGCCGGCCCTGCTGGCCGGGGCCGTCGGGGTGCGGGCGTCGTCCGGGCTCAAGCCCTACCTGCGGGCCCTGGGGCTGATCGGGCCGCCCGCCTTCGACGCGCTGGTGGCGGCATGGCGGCGCGAGGAGGTGACGGACTGGCTGGCGGGACGGCTGCTCACGGCGTTCGACGAACGCTGCGCGGACCGGTACGCGCAGTTGGCGGCCTCTCCGCGCTACGGCACCTCCGGCGACGGGTTCTCGGGGCTCCTGCGGCTGGGTACCGACTCCGAGGCCGGGCTGCGGGCGCTCGTGGAGTGTTACGCGCGCGGCCGCACCGTCCCGTACCGGGCGGACGACTACGCCCGCGCCCTGCACGACTCCTTCCGGCCCCGGCTGCGCGCCCTGCGCCGCGACCCGGACGCGCCGCCGCGCGTCCGGCGGGGCGCGATGGCGGCCCTGGTCGCGGGCGGCGGGACCGACGCGCTCGACGACCGCGACCGCGCCGCGATCGAGCGGCTGATCCGGGTGAAGATCCCGCACGAGACCCCTACCACCCCCTCCAACGTGCTCAGCGGCTGGTGGATGGCCGTGCCGGCGGCCTCGTACGAGGGGCTCTTCGACGCCCTGGACCTGCACGACCGGCGCCCCGTGACCTGTGCGGCGGGCATCGCCGCGTCCGAGGGACGGCAGGTCCGGGTGCCCGCAGGGGAGGAGGGAGGCCACGCCCGGTCCGTGGGCCGGGTCTTCGTCACCCCGGAACTGAACGGCTGGCGCCTCGTCTTCGGCGACTACGACCTCCTCGTCGGCGACGACTGGGACGACATGGTCGACACGGTGGAACGGCTCAGCGCGCACTGTGGCCAGGCCCAGTTCTTCTTCCTGGACGACGCCGGCGGCTCCGACGTGTGGATGGCTGCCGAGAACGGCCGGGTGATCCGCCGGTTCGCCGCCGAGAGCGACCCCGAATGGGAGGGCGACCCGCTGCCCTGGGAGACCCTCGCGGTCGACGAACCCGACTTCGACCCGGAGTACGACGACACCCCGCCCGACGCGGGCACCCTGGGCGCCCGTTCCGCCTGCGCCCACCTCTCGGTCGACCCGAACGAGGTCGGCCCGGACACCGAGGTCCGCGGCCACGGCTGGCTGGCCCTCACCGCACCGGACGTCGGCCACGGCGCCTTCCCGGGGCGGCTGCCCCTCTGACGGCCCCTGGAGACCTCCGCCTCAGGACGTCGGGTCCCAGAGCCCGCCGGCCTCGCCGCGCGCCAGGTGGTCGGCGTAGACACCCACCTTCCAGGCGATGACGGACCGGCACTCCTCCAGCGCCCGGATCCGGGCGTCGACGCGCCGCTGGTGGGCGTCGAGGAGGCGGAGGCGCTCCGCCTCGTTGCCCTGACCGCACCGCACCAGCGCGGCGAACCGCTTCAACTCGGCGAGGGGCACGCCGGATTCGCGCCCGACGCGCCCATGGACGACGGCGGCGTCAGGGAGTACGCCGTCGACGCCGAGGAGGCCGCCCGGCTCTGGGACGTCTCCCTGGCGGCGACCGGAGCCACTCCGATCGGCGCCTGAGCGCCCGGGCCGGCGTCGTCTGCCGGGAACGCCCGCCTGCCGAGCGTCCCTGTCGGATTCCTGCCGGACGACGGGGCTCGTCTCTGGTTGGCTGGGGGCCATGACCAGCAGCCACGGAGCCTCGCTCTTCCGTTCCCTCCACACCTCCGCCCGTCCGCTCGCGCTCGCGAACGCCTGGGACGTCGCCAGCGCCCTGATCGTCGAGGCCGCGGGTGCCCCCGCGATCGCCACGACCAGTGCCGGCGTCGCCTGGTCGCTCGGCGCCCCCGATGGCGACCGCGTCTCCCGGGACCTCGCGGTGGACGCCGTCGCCCGCGTCGCGGCGGCGGTCACCGTGCCCGTGAGCGCCGACATCGAGGGAGGCCACGGCCAGAGCCCCGCCGAGGTCGCCGACACCGTCACCCGCGTCCTGGAAGCCGGTGCCGTGGGCATCAACATCGAGGACGGCACCCGCCCGCCGGGCATCCTCGCCGCCCGGCTGGAGGCCGTCCGCGCCGCCGCCGACCGGGCGGGCGCCGACCTCTTCGTCAACGCCCGCGTCGACACGTACCTGCTCGGCCTGGGCGACCCCGCCGGCCGCCTGGGGGACACGCTGGCGCGGGCCCGCTCGTACGTCGACGCCGGGGCGGACGGCATCTTCGTCCCCGGCGTCACCGACCCCGAGCTGATCAAGGCCCTGGCCGACGCCCTGACCGTCCCCCTCAACGTCCTGGCCGGCCCCGGCGCCCCGCCGGTGGTCGAGCTGGGCGCCCTCGGCGTGGCCCGCGTCAGCCTCGGTTCGAGCGTCGTCCAGTCCGCCTACGCGGCGGCGCGGCACGCGGCGCGCGAACTGTACGGCGCGGGCACGTACGAATCCCTCCAGGGCGCACTGGACTACCCGGAACTCAACGACCTCTTCGCCAAGACCGGTTGACGGGGCACGGGCGGTACGGCCCGGCTCGGAGGGGCGGCGGGAGCGGCGCCGGCCCGCCGCGGAATGCGGACGCGGGAACCCGGTCATCGGATGGACCGACGATCGCCCCGATATGCTTCCTCGTCCCGGTGACCAGGAAGGAACCCCGTATGAGCAGCGCCGCCCACCCGTTCCCCGCTCGGATCGAGCTGACCGGAGAAGGGCTCGTCCTGCGTGACTGGACGGAGGCCGACCTCTCCGCGATGCCGGACCTGTTCGAGGATCCCGACGTCGCCTACTGGACGCCGATCGTCTCGCCCTTCGACGAGAAGGCCGCCACCGCGAGGCTGGAGCGGGCCCGGACGCTCCGGTCCGAGGGCACGACCATCCTGCTCGCGATCACCGTCGACGGCGGCGCGCCGCTCGGCGAGGTGATGCTGCGGCGCCTCCCGGACGGCGTGGAGCTCGGCTACGCCGTCGGCCCGGCCCACCGCGGGCAGGGCCTTGCCGGCCGCGCGGTGCGGATCATGGCCGGCTACGCCTTCGAGCAGCTCGGCGTGGAGCGGGTGGTCCTGGAACTGGAGGCCGAGAACGCCGCCAGCATGGCCGTGGCCACCAAGGCGGGCTTCACCCTGCTCGACGTCCCCCTGATCGAGGGGGAGGAGAAGGGCCGCCCCTTCGTGCTCCAGACGTGGGGACTCTCCCGGAGCCCCGAGGCCTCCTAGGGTGCGGGGGAGCCGTCGCCAGGGTGGCGGGACGGCTCTTCCTCCCGACGACACGGCGCTCGACAGGCTGGACGCGTACCTGGAGGCGCTCTGGGACGGGGCCTGCGGGCGGACCGGCGAAGTGCCGGGGTGCCGCGCAGGGGAGGGAGCGCCGGACGAGCGCGCGTCCGGCGACCCGACGTCCGCCACGCTCTCCCCGCGTACCCCTTCGACCCTCCGGCCGCGTCCGGCCTCCCCGCCCGCCTGTACCCCGTGGGGGCGGACGCGGCGGCCGGCGCGCTCGCCGTCATGGCCGAGGAATGGCAGGGGGAGCCCGCGCCGGTCCGGACGCGCCCGGACCGCGAGGGCGTCCTGGCGGACGCCCGGACCCTGCTCGACCGGTACGGTCCCGACGCGCGGTACTGGACCAACGCGGCCGCGGCCGCCGGAGACGCCGGCCCGGACTTCGTCGCCGCGGGGCTCGCGGGCACCCGGTTCCACCGCTTCGTCACGGGCGCGTACGTCGACGGCCTGGACCTCTTCGACGACCTGGGCCTGATCGCGGTGAGCGCCGACGAGGTGGGCGTCTTCTGGTCGTTCGGCGCGTCCTGACGGCGCCCGCCCGGGCCGTACGCCCCGAGGCGTGGCGAAAACACGTCGACAGCGGCCGTACGGATCGGAGAGGCTTCGGGCGATGACCAGAATCGATGACACACCGCCCGCGTGGGACGAGCGCACCCAGCTCGCCACGTTCCTCGACTACGCGCGGGACACCGCCCTCGCCAAGTGCGAGGGGGTCTCCGCGGAGAACGCGCGCAAGGCGCTCCTCCCCGGTTCGCCGCTCATGACCATGAACGGTCTGATCAACCACCTTCGCTGGGTCGAGTACTACTGGTTCCAGGTCGTCTTCCTGGGCGAGGAGGACGAGGGCCCCTGGACCGAGGACGACCCCGACCGCGAGATGCGCGTCGCGGTCGACTTCCCGCTCCCGCGACTGCTCGACGAGTACGCCGAACACAGCGCCCGCTACCGCGAACTGGCCGCCGCGCACCCCCTGGACACCAAGGCCAAGCGCGCCGTCCGCGACGGCGTCCACGTCGACCTGCGCTGGATCCTCCTCCACCTCACCGAGGAGACGGCCCGCCACAACGGCCACCTGGACATCCTGCGGGAGATGCTCGACGGCACGACCGGCTAGGCCGGGACGGCAGCCGGAGTGCCGTGGTGAGGGCCGTGCCCTACCAGCGGTTGCGCGCCTCCTCGGCCCAGCCGACCAGGCCGTCGAGGCTGATCTCCGTGCCGTCGTCGGCGGCGGCGCGACCGGTGAACCGGCCGAAGCACTGGTGGGTCTCGTTCGCCACGACGACCAGGTCGGTCCGGGCGGCCTTCTCGTGGAACGGGTGGAAGCGCGCGTCCACCCGTTCGCCGGTGATGTGCCAGGGGCGCAGCCAGTCGGACCGGTCGTAGCTCCACCGGAGCTCCTCGCCGATCTTGTGCAGGCGGCCGTCCAGGAACAGCGCGTTCTCCGTGACGCCCGTCCCCTCGGTCCACTTCCCGCCGAGCTGGACGGCTCGCCCGGGGGCCGCGCCGGCGGCCCAGTTCCAGGTGACCGCGTAGGGCCACTTGCCGCGGCCGTGGTCCAGTACGGCGAAGGAGTCCGGCCCGCCCACCTCGTACGTCCGGCCGCGCAGCTCCAGAGTGCCGCGGACCGGGCGGCCCACGTCCTTGACCGTGTACTGGAACCGCCGGCCGCTCCACGGCACGACCACGCCGAGCGACTCGTGGTCAGGGGGGTACGGCACCTCGACGTCGAGCCGCACGTCCTTCGCCGCCGCGTGGATCGTCGTGCCGTCCGGGCGCTGCCGGATCAGGACCGTCAGGCCGGAGCCGCGGGCCGTGACCTCCCCCTCGCCGCTGCGCGCGGGGAAGCGGGCGCCACGGGCCAGCGGCACCACGACGTCGGTGGCGGTCTCGCGGCCGGTGGCGCGCTCCAGCACGTAGACACCGTGCACGCCCGCGTAGTCGAGCGAGGAGGCGACGAGGCCGACGATGTGGTCCGGCGTGACGATGCCCCAGTACTCCCAGCGCTTGGTCCGGCCCCAGCCGCGCAGGTTGGCGGAGTGGAGGGGGCGCCGGGTCCAGCCGACGGCGGCCGGGTTCAGCCGTCCTCCGGGAAGGCACAGGTCCACGGGGGAGGTCAGTTCCGGCTCGTGTGTCATCCGCGCAGGATAGGCCCGCGGTCGCGGGACCGCCGCCCCTGCCGCCGTTCCCTCCCCTGTCCCGACCCTCGCCCCTGTTCCGGCCCTCGCCCCGTCCCCGTCCCCGCCCTCGCCCTCACCCTCGCCCCGAGAGCTGACTGTTCGTCAGTTCTGTGCGATGCTCCGCGCATGACCGCAGCCAACCGGCCTCCCGGCCCCTCCGGTCCCGCACCCGACGCGCTCGCCCCGGCCCGCCTCGGGCCCGTACGGCTGCGCAACAGGGTGATCAAGGCGGCGACGTTCGAGGGACTCACGCCCGACGCCCTGGTGACCGACGGGCTCATCGAGTACCACCGCCGGCCCGCCGCCGGGGGAGTGGCGATGAGCACGGTCGCGTACTGCGCCGTCGCACCCGAAGGCCGCACCCAGCGCGCGCAGTTGTGGATGCGCGACGACGTGCTGCCCGGCCTGCGCCGGCTCACCGCCGCCGTCCACGGGGAGGGCGCCGCCGTCTCCCTCCAGCTCGGGCACGCCGGGCCGGTGGCCGACGCCCGGTCGAACCGGCTGCCCTCCCTCTCCCCGACGGGCGGATTCAACCCGGTCAGCCTGCGCCGCGACCGGGCCGCCACGGCGGAGGACCTCGACCGGGTGGTCAGGGCCCACGCGTCGGCGGCCCGGCTCGCCGTGGCGGCCGGGGCCGACGCGGTGGAGCTCCACCTCGGCCACAACTACCTGGCCAGCGCCTTCCTCAGCCCCCGGCTCAACCGGCGGACCGACGGCTACGGCGGCCCGCTGCGCAACCGCGCGCGCCTCGCCCTGGCCCTCGCCCGCGCCGTGCGCGAGGAGGTCGGGGACCGGATCGCGATCACCGCGAAGCTGAACATGACCGACGGCGTGCGCGGCGGCCTCTCCCCGGACGACAGCCTCCAGGTCGCGCGCTGGCTGGAGGAGGAGGGCTCGGTGGACGCGCTCGCCCTGACCGCCGGCAGCTCGCTGCTCAACCCGATGTACCTGTTCCGCGGCGACGCCCCCCTCAAGGAGTTCGCGGCCCGGTTCCCGCTGCCGCAGCGCCTCGGGCTGCGCACGGTCGGCCGCTCGTTCCTGCGGGCGTACCCCTACGAGCCGCTGTACCTGCTGGAGGAGGCCCGGAGCTTCCGCGAGGCGCTCGCGCTGCCGCTGATCCTCCTCGGCGGGGTCACCGACCGGGAGGGGATGGACCGGGCCATGGCCGAGGGCTTCGAGTTCGTCGCCATGGCCCGGGCCCTGCTGCGCGAGCCCGACCTGGTCCGCCGCCTCGGCGACGCACCGGAGACCCGCTCGCTCTGCATCCACTGCAACCGCTGCATGCCCACCATCTACACCGGCACCCACTGCCCGGTCCTCGGCCCCGGCCCCGCCCACGACCCCGCCCCGGGCCCCGGCCGGCCGGCCCGGTGAGCGCGTCCGCCACCGCGCGGGGTCAGTCGGGAAGCAGGACCGTGACGAGGAGCCCGCCGGCCGGCCGGGCGACGAGGTCCAGGGTGCCGCCGTGGGCGCGGACGACGCTCTGCACGAGCGCGAGGCCGAGTCCGACGCCGGCGTGTTCGTCGGTCCGGACGCGGTCCGTGCCACGCCGGAAGGGCTCGGTCAGGGTCGGTACGAGCTCCGCCGGGAGCACGGGCCCCGTGTTCTCGACCCGCACCACGCCCGCGCCGTCCCGCGCCTCCGTGTGGACCGTCACCGTGCCGCCGGCGGGCAGGTTGTGGACGATCGCGTTCTGGACGAGGTTCGTCATCATCCGCAGCAGGAGCTCCGCCGAGCCGCCGGTCCGCGTCGCGCCGCCCGTGACGTCGAGCGCGACCCCGCGCTGCTCGGCCAGGGGAAGCAGGGTCTCGGCGGCCTCCTCCGCGACGAGGGAGAGGTCGACCGGCTCACGGGCGAAACCCCCGCGGTCGCTGCGGCTCAGCAGCAGCAGGGCCTCCGTGAGGTCGATCGCCCGCGCGTTGACGACCCGGAGGCGTTCGATGAGCTCGTCCCGGTCCCGCGCGGGGTCCTCGCGGGCGACGTCCAGCAGCGCCTGCGAGATGGCCAGCGGTGTCCGCAGCTCGTGCGAGGCGTTCGCGGCGAACCGCCGCTGCTCGCCGACGTGCGACTCCAGCCGCCCGAGCATCGTGTCGAAGGCGTCGGCGAGTTCACGGAACTCGTCCTGGCGCCCCTCCATCCGGATCCGGTGCGACAGCGATCCGCTCCCCGCCGTCCGCGCCGCGGCCGTGATCCGGTCGAGCGGCGCGAGCATCCGGCCGGCCAGGAACCAGCCCCCGACGAGCCCGAACACGAGCAGGAAGGCCATCGCCACGCCCGCGGCGGGGAAGAAGGTCCGCACCAGGAGGTAGCGGTTGGGCGAGACCCCGAGCAGCCCCTGGTCCTTGTCGGGTACGTACCGCAGCAGGTACCCCCACACCACGGCCAGCAGCAGACCACCGGCGACGGCGAGGAACCCGGCGTAGCTGAGCGTCAGCTTCAGCCGGACGCTGACCCCCGGACGCCTAGGCATGCGCGCGACCGGCACCCTCGGGCGCGCCGGGCCCGGCGTCGATGCGGTACCCGACACCCGGCACCGTGGCGATGACCCACGGTTCGCCGAGCCGCTTGCGCAGGGCCGAGACCGTGATGCGCACCGCGTTGGTGAACGGGTCGGCGTTCTCGTCCCAGGCCCGCGCCAGCAGCTCCTCGGCGCTGACGACCCCGCCCTCCGCGGCGACGAGGACCTCCAGGACCGCGAACTGCTTGCGGGTGAGCGCCACGTACCGCCCGTCGCGGAAGACCTCCCGGCGGAAGGGGTCCACCCGCAGCCCCGCGATCTCACGGACCGGCGGCCGGGTGTACGCCCGCCTGCGGTCGAGCGCGCGCAGGCGCACGACGAGCTCCCGCAGCTCGAACGGCTTGGTCAGGTAGTCGTCGGCACCGAGGGCGAACCCGGACTCCTTGTCGTCGATCCGGTCCGCGGCCGTCAGCATGAGGATCGGGATGCCGCTGCCGGAGGCCACGATGCGCCGCGCGACCTCGTCACCGGACGGTCCGGGGACGTCCCGGTCGAGGACCGCCAGGTCGTAGGAGTGGAGGCGGAGCAGCTCCAGGGCGGTGTCCCCGTCGCCGGCGATGTCGGCGGCGATCGCCTCCAGCCGGAGCCCGTCCCGGACGGCCTCGGCGAGGTACGGCTCGTCCTCCACGATCAGTACGCGCATGCCCGCAGCCTAAGCAACGCGGGTCGCCTCCGGTGTGAGCGAGGCCGCGGCCGCGGACCCGCCCGTACGCGCCCGCCACCAGCGGCGCGACGCCAGCCCGGCCAGTACGGCTCCGGTGGCGTTGACCAGGACGTCGTCCACGGACGACACCCGGTCCAGCCGCAGCACGTACTGCGCGGTCTCCACCAGCGCCGAGCACCCCGCCCCCAGGGCCAGGATCCGCGGCAGGGAGGTCAGCGCGGCGAACCGGACCGGGGCGAAGAACCCGAGCGAGGCGAAGACCAGGAGGTTGCCGACGATGCCGAGCGGCCCCATCACGACCAGGTCCCGCAGCGGCACCAGGCTCACCCGGGGCGGTACGACACCGGCCCCACCGCCCGGGATCATCGTCATCCACAGGAACGGCAGGGTCCCGTGCACCATGCCCACCTCGGCCAGCGACAGCCGCCACGCCGACGCGACCCCCGCCGCCCGCCGACGCCAGGCCAGCCCCCACGCCACCAGCACGGCGGCCGGCAGCGTGACCAGCGTCATGAGCACCACGCCGTTGAACGTCCCGAAGCACCCCTGCCACCGCCCGGACAGGCACATCGGCGCGGACATCAGGAGCGGCCCCCGCACGACGAACAAGCCGCCCGCCGACGCGAGGACGGCGAGGCAGAGAAGGACGATCCTGCGTGTGTCGCTGTACATGTCGCCCAGGGAACACGGCGGGCGGTTGCGGCGGCGTATGCGATTTCCGATACACGGGCGATACACGGCGTGCGCCCCGCCGTGCCGAGCGGGAGCGTCCCGTGCTTCGGCGTGCGCCTCCCCGCGGCCTTCGGATGCTGGAAGGCTGAGCCCGTCCGCAGGTCACCGGCACCGAGGGGGAAGCGTGGCGACGACACAGTCCAGGTGTGGAGCGATGACGGAGAAGAACACCAGGTGCCGGCGGCTGGCCATGATCGGGGCCTCCCGCTGCAACCTGCACCGCGGCGACTGGTCCCCGTACACGATCGAGAGGCGCAAGGAGGCCGAGCGCAGGGCCAAGAGGAAGTCGACGGCGCAACGCGCCAGGTGACGGCCCGCCGCCGGCACGCGGCGTCTACGGGGCGGCTTCCAGCCAGGTGATCCGGGTGAACGTCACCGACTCCGGGTCCCCGGCGAACCATTCGACGAGCACGGGCCGGCCGGGGACGTCGAGGTCGAACACGTCGCCCCACTGGTCGACGGGGCTGGCGCCGGACGGCACGGTGCCGCGTTCGTGCGCGGCCGTGATGGCGGTCAGGGTCCGTACGGTCGCGGTGAACGTCCCGGGGGCCCCGGCGGACATGGCCGCGAGGACGGCGGCGGCCTGCTCGCTCAGACCGTGGTTCACCAGGGCCCGTTCAGCGAGGCGAGGACGTCGTCGAGCGGACGGACCCGCGCACCGCCCCCCTCCCCGACGCGCAGCGCGCCCGCCTGCGCGCGGTCCGCCTCGCTCCGCCGCGTGTCGGCGACGGCCCGCAGGTGCCAGCGCTCCATCACCGCCAGCTGCGCCTCCCCGGCCTCGGCGGCGAGCAGCTCCTCCAGGAACGGCCCCTTGCGTCCAGGGGCGAGCGCCGCGGCGATCGCGTTGGCGGTTCGGGGAAGGCCCGGCCCGGCGGGTCCGTCGGGTCCGCCGCTTCGGGGCAGGGCGCCCATCGCACCTCTTCTCCCTTGCGCACACGGTCTTCTGACCAGGCGTCGGCTCCCACGGTAGAGCAGCGACCGCTCCGCGCGGGAGCGCGCGCGGGCGCGTCGCCGCCGCCGGGAACGCCCCCCGGACTGCCAGAATGGCGTGGCCCGGAGTGGCCCGGCGTGGAACGACGACCGAACCCGTGACTGAGGTGGACTTCTGATGCGCAGTGTGACCTACTCGATGGGCGTCTCGCTCGACGGTTTCATCGTGGACCCGGAAGGCGACATCGACTGGGGAGACCCGGACGAGGAGGTCTTCCGCTTCGCCATCGAGGAGACCCGCGGGGTCGACGTCCACCTGCTCGGTCGGCGGCTGTACGAGACGATGCTGTACTGGGAGGGCATGGAGGAGGATCCGACGCTCGACGCCCCGACGCGCGAGTGGGTCGAGCTCTGGAACCCGCTCCCCAAGGTCGTCTTCTCCAGGACCCTGACCGAGGTGAAGGGCCACGCCCGGCTCGCCACCGGCAGCCTCGCGGAGGAGATCGAGCGGCTGCGGGCGGAGCCGGGGCAGGGCCAGATCGCCCTCGGCGGCGCGGCCCTCGCCGCCGAGGCGGCCGCGGCGGACCTGATCGACGAGTACCGCGTCAGGATCTCCCCGGTCCTGCTCGGCGGCGGCATCCCCTTCTTCGCCCGCGACGAGCGCCGGGTGAACCTCGAACTCGTCGAGTCCCGCACCTTCACGTCGGAGGTCGTCTACCTCCGCTACCGCGTGGTGCGCTGACGTTCCGGCGGACGCGAGGCCGCGCTGACCTGACGTGCCGTCCGGTCGACCCGCCGGTTTGTCGTACGCGCGTGCGATCATGCGGTCCGAGTCATCGACCACGGGGCGAGCGAGAGCGGGAGTGCGTGTGAGCAGGGCCGGGGGGCAGGACGGATCGTCCGTGCCGGACGAGGAGTGGGAGCGGTTCCTCCGCGATGCCGAGGCCGGGGCGGGCGACGCGCCCGTCGAGCCTTCGGCGCGGGCCCGTGAAGTGGAGCGGCGGCTGCGGGACGGGGGAGGGCAGCCGGAGGGGTGGCGTACGTACACACCCGCGGCGCGGCCCCGGCGCAGGACGGGCTGGTACGTGACGGGGCTGGTCGCGGCGGTGACGCTGCTGGTGGTGGCGCTCTTCCCGCAGCGGATCGTCGGCTGGTTCGGCGGGGGTGACGGCGGCGGACAGGACAAGCCGCCCCTGGCCGCCGAGTCCGAGAGGCCGCAGGAGGCCCCCGGGGCCGAGCCCGCCGGACGGGCGACCCTGGCCGAGCCCTTCCGGGGCTCGCCCGCCGCCCGGTGGGCCGACGGCGCGGCCGGGATCACGGTGCCGGGCGCGAAGGCGACCGGCTGGATGGACGCGGCCCAGGTCGAGCGGGCCCTCCGGCGGAGCCGGGACTTCCTGGTGGCCGCCGGACTCGACTCCGACGTGCTGCGCGGTAAGCGGCCCGCCAAGGCGATCGCGCTGCTGAACCCGCACCAGCAGGACGTGCGGCAGTACCTGCGTACCGCCCTGTCCACCAAGGCGGCGCCCACCCCCGATACCGACCCGCTCCTCCTCTTCAGCCGCTTCCGGCCGGAACAGGCCCGGCTGGTCGGCGACGTCGTCAAGACCCGCGGCCGGCTCACGTACCGCGAGGGCAGGCGGGGCGCGGTCGAGGTGACGGCGGACGTCACCTTCGTCTACCCGGTCACCCCGGCCGCCGGCGACGCCGGGAGCGACGCCGAGGTCATCCGTACGATCGTGCGGCGCCAGATCGTCATGAGCTGGGACGACCCCGACAAGGTCGTCACCGAACCCGGCACGATGTCCCTCGTGTCGTACGCGCTCGACATGACCAACGGCGGCTGCGACGCGCCCACCGGCTACTTCGTGCCGCCCTTCGGCAGGGACGCCGCCGACGAGGGGTCCGCCGACGCGTCCCGTCAGGTCGACCCGTACGACCGCACCACGCCGCTCGACCCGAGCGGCGGGACGGGCGCGGCGGACGACGGGTGTGCCACCGCGACCCGTTCCTGAAGCGCGCAACGTGAGGAATTCCGGAGACAATTCACCTCTGTGACCAGGGTGTTGACTTCCTACTGACCGGTACCGATGATCGCGGCCATGGCAGCTACCACGGACGCGCTTCCGAAGTTCCCGCCCGGTTTCCTCTGGGGTGTCTCCACCTCGGCCCACCAGATCGAGGGCGACGTCGCCGGACGCCGCCCCTCGGTGTGGGACGCCTTCGGCGCCGAGCCCGGACGGATCAGGGACGGCTCCACGGCGGACGTGGCCTGCGACCACGTGAACCGCTACCGCGAGGACGTCGGCCTCCTCCACGACCTGGGCGTGGACGCGTACCGCTTCTCGATCTCCTGGCCGCGCGTGCTCGCGCCCGGCGGCCTCGACTTCTACGACCGGCTGGTCGACGAGCTGTGCGCGCGGGGCGTGCGGCCGGTGCCGACGCTCTTCCACTGGGACCTGCCGCTGGAGGTCGAGGAGGCGGGCGGCTGGCTGGAGCGGGACACCGCGTCCCGCTTCGCGGCGTACGCGGCGACCGTCGCCGAACGGCTCGGCGACCGCGTCACGAAGTGGATCACCCTCAACGAGCCCGCCGAGCACACCCTCCTCGGCCACGCGCTCGGCGCCCACGCGCCCGGCAGGAAGCTGCTGTTCGACGCGCTCCCCGTCGCCCACCACCAGCTCCTCGGCCACGGCCTCGCCGCCGGCGCGCTGCGCGCCGCCGGCGTCACGGACATCGGGATCGCCAACTCGCACGGACCGACCTGGCCCGCCTCCGACAGCCCGGCCGACGCCGAGGCCGCCGATCTCTACGACCTCATCCTCAACCGGCTCTTCTCCGACCCGCTGCTGCTCGGCCGCTACCCGGACGGATTCGGCGAGCTCATGCCCGGTGGGGACGTGGACGCCGACCTGAAGACGATCTCCGAGTCCACGCTCGACTGGTACGGGATCAACTTCTACCAGCCGACGAGGGCGGGCGCGCCGGTCGCGGAGGACGTGGAGTTCTCCGGACTCACCCTCCCCGCCGGACTGCCCTTCTCGGTGCGCCCGATCGACGGGTACCCGGTCACGGACTTCGGCTGGCCGGTGGTCCCCGACGCGTTCACCGAACTCCTCGTCTCCTTCCGCGACCGCTACGGCGACCGCCTGCCGCCCCTGGTCGTCACCGAGAACGGCTGCGCCTACGACGGCCTCGACGACCAGGCCCGCATCGCCTACCTGGACGGCCACCTGCGGGCCCTGCACCGGGCCATCGAGGCGGGCGTCGACGTCCGCGGCTACTTCCACTGGTCGCTCATGGACAACTTCGAGTGGGCCGAGGGCTACACGAAGCGGTTCGGCCTCGTGCACGTCGACTACGCCACCGGGGAGCGCACGCCGAAGGCCTCCTACGCCTGGCTGCGGGACGCGCTGAGAGCACAGCGGGCACGGGCATGACGGCGCTCGCCCTGGAGGAGCCCGCCGAGCGGGTCGGGCGCGGCTGGACGGCCGCGCTGTCGCTGGCCAACGGCGCGATCTGGGTCGGCTGGTACGGGCCGCTCCAGATCCTGCTCGCGCAGCAGGCCGAGCGGTTCGCGCCCGGCGCCGGCCTGTCCAAGGAGGCGCTGCTCGCGTGGGTGACCGGCGTCGGAGCGGTGGTGTCGCTGGCCGCGAACCCGCTCTTCGGCGCGCTGTCGGACCGGACCGTGTCGCGGTTCGGGCGGCGTACGCCGTGGATCGTGGCGGGGTCGGCGGGAGGGGCGCTGGCCCTGCTGCTGCTCGGCACGGCGGACACGGTGTGGGTCCTGTTCCTGGGCTGGTGCCTGGTGCAGCTGACGCTGAACGCGGCCTTCGCCGCCGTCACGGCCGCCGTACCGGACCGGGTGCCGCGGGGCCAGCGGGGCGCGGTGGGCGGCTGGTTGGGCGCCGCGCAGATCCTGGGCGTCGTCGCCGGCACCGGGCTCGCGACGACGGCCGGGGGAGTGGGCGCGGGGTACGCGGCCTGCGCGGTGTTCACCCTGCTCGGCGTCGCGCCGTACGTCCTGCGCCACCCGGATCTGCGCCTCGCCGCCGCCGACCGCCCCGCCTGGTCGTGGAGGCGCTTCCTGGCCGGGTTCCGGCTGAGCCCCCGCGCCCACCCCGACCTCGCGTGGGCCTGGCTGACCCGCTTCCTCATCAACCTGGGCAACGCGCTCGTCCTCCTCTACCTCTTCTACTACCTGCGCGACCGGCTGCACCACACGGACCCGGAGACCGGTGTCCTCGTCCTGACGGCGGTCAACGGCGTCACCCTCCTCGCCACCGTCGTCGTCGGCGGGATCTGGTCGGACCGCGTGGGACGGCGCAAGCCGTTCGTCCTCTGGTCCGGGATCCTGATGGCGGCGGCCACGGCCCTCCTCGCGGGCTGGCAGACCTGGCCCGGAGCCCTCGTCGCCGCCACCCTCCTGGGCATCGGCTTCGGCGTCTTCACCTCCGTCGACTTCGCCCTGATGACGGACGTCCTCCCGAAGGCCGCCGACCGGGGCAAGGACCTGGGCGTCATCAACATCGCCAACTCCCTCCCCCAGGTGGCCGCCCCGGCCCTGGCCGCCCCCCTCGTCAACCACCTGGGCGGCTACCGCACCCTGTACGCGGTGGCGGCGGGGGTGGGGCTGCTGGGGGCGGTGCTGGTGCGACGGATCAGGGCGGTGGACTGAACCCGGCGGACAGGCCGTCCGGCCTCGGACCCCGTGGCAGGACCTGGCGGTGGTGCCGTCGGGGCAGGCCTCCCGGCGGATGACCGGGCGCCGGGCGAGGACCGTCCCGGTCGAGGCGGTACGAGCCGCCCCGCTCCGGACGGGCGGAACACTCGGGCACCCCACCCGAACCGCGGCGCCCCCGCGCGCTTACGCTGTCCGCGGCAGTCGCCCCTGGGGCAGCGCCCGCCGCCGGTCCGGCTACGGACGGCTGCCGCACCGCGGCTCGGACCGCGTCACCGATCGACACCCCAAGCCGGGACCTCCTCGGCCGCGTTCCCAGGTCCGCGCTCATCGCTCAACGATGCTCGGGGTTCTCGAAGTCGAATCGGCAGCCGGCGTCCCACCCGGAGCGCTGGTTGCCGTACGCCGGGATGCCGCCGGCGTCCTTGAGCATCCGGGCGAGGTGCAGCAGGTTCCACGTCATGAACGTGGCGTTGCGGTTGGTGAAGTCGTTCTCCGGGCCACCCGAGCCCTCGTCCAGGTACGACGGGCCCGGCCCGGCCGGGCCGACCCAGCCGGCGTCCGCCTGCGGCGGGATCACGTACCCCAGGTGCTGCAGGCTGTAGATCACGTTCATCGCGCAGTGTTTGGCGCCGTCCTCGTTACCGGTGATCAGACAACCCCCGACCCGGCCGTAATACGCGTACTGGCCACGGTCGTTGAGGACCGACGAGCATGCGTACAGGCGCTCGATCACTTTCTTCATGACCGAGGAGTTGTCTCCCAGCCATACGGGTCCGGCCAAGGTGAGGATGTCCGCGGCCATCACCTTCGAGTAGACGACGGGCCACTCGTCGGTCTCCCACCCGTGCTCGGTCATGTCCGGCCACACACCGGTCGCGAGGTCGAGATCCACCGCCCGCAGCACCTCGACCTCGACGCCCTGGCGCTCCATGATGCCGGTGCTGATGTCGATCAGCCCCTGCGTGTGGCTGCGCTCCGGCGACCGCTTGAGCGTGCAGTTGATCACCAGCGCGCGGAGATCACGGTAGGACGAACTGGCGTCGGTCATCGATGCATCCCTTTGTGAGCGAGTGGGTGGTCGGACGAGCGGCCGCGCCCGGCCGCCGACGTCGACAGGGCCCCGGGTCGGTCCGGCCGAAAATCCCGTCCACTGTCTCGCCTCGTCGAGCGGAATGACCGAACGCCGCGCCCACGGCAGCGAGTCGCCCTTCCGATCACCCGCGTGGCCCGCACCGATGACCTGTATCGCCGACTCGGATCGGCGGGACACCCCGGCCCCCTGTCCGACCGGCACGTGCCCGACTGGGCGGACGGCATCTGTGCGACGGCCCGGCTTGCGGCGACGATCATGATGAATCCCGCTGCGGCAAGCCCCACGGCCCCGGCCCGGCGCCGACTCGCTCGACCCGGTATGAAATCCCACCCACGCATTCGCATTCATTGACCGATCCACTGTGGATCGCATTCATCATTGAATCGTGTGCGAAATGCTTAATCCCGTCGACTTGCGATCAGGATTGCGGAGTGCTGCTCTGGAATAGGCAGGGGGTAAAGGGTGAAGTGATCCGGGCCGGAATGAGTGGCTTTCAGCCGAAGTAGGGGGGACTGCGCGTCGTGTGGCGACGGGATGCCCCGCGCTGCGACCCGCTATCGGAGGTTCACGATGACACAGGTCTTCTCTGCCCGTAATCCGCTACGCCAGATCATGGCCGTGTTCTTGACGGTCGCCCTGACGTTCTCCCTCTCGGTGGTGCTCACCGTCACCTCGGCGAAAGAAGCAGCCGCCTCGTGCTCCGCCAGCCAGTTCAACGGAAAGTGGCTCTCGTCCCACTGGAGGCTGAAGCGTATCGACGTATGGCAGGGAGGGGACTGTCACCTGTACGCCAAGGCCTGGTTCGCCTGCGAGAACGACTCGGCACATATCTGCAGCTGGGGAGGCAGGAGAACGGGAGACAGCCCCGATCGGAACTTCCAGTTCGTCACGTACAACTGGAGCGACTCCAATGAGGTGCTGCAGCTGCGGATGCAGGACCGATCGCACATCTCGGTGTGGGACGGCATCACCTACCACAACGGCAAGAAGGTCAGCTTCACGATCCCGATGTACAAGAGCCGTTGAGCCCGCGAAGGGCGGCGACTCCGCCCGCGCCGCTCCTGGACGAGGCCCCCACCAAGACGGGTGGGGGCCTCGCCGCCGGTCCCCGCCCCCACCTCCGGCAGGAGGTGAACCGCGCCGGGGTGGGCCCCTGTTCGCGGCTGCCGTGCCGGCTTGACGGGCGAACGGAAGCGCCGGGCGATTCCGTCGGGGATCTCGGAGTCGCTCGGTGCGCCGGGGTGATCGGTGGGCACGCTCGGGTTCCGGGAGCCTGTGCGGTTGTCGAGGTGTTTGTCGTCGCCCCGTCCTCGTTCCGGTGGGCAAGTGGTGGGCAAGTCCCGTCTCTGACGGCGCGGATCGCGAGGGCGGGCAACCCGGGCGGTGCGGCGGCGATGTGGGGGAGAGGCCGTCCGGACGGGTTGTGGCGTGACGAGGACTTCGCGGACCGGTATCCGCGTGAGGGGCGTCCGAGTCCGTCGCCCGCCCGGCTGGCCACCGAGCGCGCCGCGGGCGGCCGACCACCGCCCGCGGCCCGCCGACCCCAGAGGAACGATGACCCCTCGACAGGTGACCATCGAAGACGTCGCCCGCACGGCGGGAGTCTCCCGTCAGACCGTCTCGAACGCGCTGAACGCCCCGCACCGGCTGCGCGCGTCCACGCTCGACCGGGTCACCGCCGCCATCGAGGCCCTCGGCTACCAGCCCGACCAGTCCGCCCGCAGCCTGCGCACCGGCACCCGCAAGGTCATCGGCTACCCCGCCCCCGCGGACGACCCCGCCGACCCCAACCCGCTCATGGGCGGCTTCCTCCAGGCGCTGGTGAGCGCCGCCGACACCGTCGGCCACCGCGTCCTGCTCTTCCGCTGCGACCCCCGGCGGGGCGCCGACGCGGTCGCCAGGTCCTTCCACGGACTGATCGCGGCCCGCCAGGTCGACGGTTTCGTCCTCTCCGACGTCGTGCACGACGACCCCCGGGTCGACGTCCTCGCCGAGGCCGGATTCCCCTTCGCGGCCTTCGGCCGCACCGTCCCCGGCCGCCCCCAGAACTGGGTGGACATCGACTCCGCCGCCGCCACCGCCGACCTCGTCGGCCTGCTGCTCGCCCAGGGCCACCGCCGGATCTGCTACGTCAACTCCGCGGCCACCCTGCCCTGGATGGCGGACC
Organism: Streptomyces sp. NPDC056503; assembly: GCF_042794995.1. Taxonomy (NCBI): domain Bacteria; kingdom Bacillati; phylum Actinomycetota; class Actinomycetes; order Kitasatosporales; family Streptomycetaceae; genus Streptomyces; species Streptomyces sp. NPDC056503. The sequence goes on along the minus strand of NZ_JBHTST010000002.1, from coordinate 86,831 downwards.
GGAGGGCCGGCCTCCTGGCGGCGGCCGCCGCCGCGCCCGACGGCGCCTTCGAGGTCGGCGTCCCCGACGACGACCCCGTCGCCCTCTCCCGTACGCTCCAGCGGCTGCTCGCCGGTCCCGACCGGCCCACCGCCCTGGTCTGCGCGAGCGACTGGCTGGCCCTCACCGCCTACCAGGCCGTCCGCGCCGCCGGTCTCGCCGTCGGCACCGACATCGCGGTCACCGGCTTCAACGACCTGCCCGTGTGCACCTTCCTCCAGCCCACCCTCACCAGCGTCCGGCTGCCGCTGCCCGCCATCGCCCACGCCCTCGTCGACCGTCTGATCGCCGCCGTCGAGGGCCGCGACGTCACCCCGCCGGAGGGCCTGCTGCTCGCGGCGGAGCGGGTCGTCCGCGGCAGCACACCGGACCGGTAGGAGAGCCGGGTCCGTCAGCCCCGGTGGCCGAAGAACTCGACCTCGGCCACCGCCAGAAGGCGGCCGCGTCCCGAGCCGTACGCGGTCTCGGGGGTGACGCGGATCCGGGTCACCCCCGAGCCGCGCAGGTCGAAGGTCTGCTGGCCCGGCTGGTCCTTGAGCGTGATCCGGCGGGTCGAGACGTCGCCGTCCGCCGCGACCACCTCCACCACGACGCGCGCCGGGCGGGCCTGCGTCAGGAACTCGTCCTTCTTCGCCGACACGCCCGCGAACACCACCAGCTTCGTCACGCGCACCCCGGGCGCCTCGAACTCCGCCTCCAGCGTGGCACCGGGCGCGGGAACGGCCCAGTACCGGTTGGTGAACCCGTCGAACGCGGCTGTCGCGGGATGCCCCTCCAGCGCGGCGGAGGCCCGTGCGGCGGTGGGCGGCAGCGACTCGGGCGGGCTGGTCTCCTCCCGGGCGAGCCCGAGCAGCCGTCCGGCGTGCGGCAGGCCGAACCAGATGCCGCAGGCGAGCAGCGCGAGGACGACCGGCAGCACGATCCGCGGTCTGCGCCAGCCCCGGCGCGGGCGCGTCCCGGCGAGCGGAGCCGGCCGTCTCCCCGGGCGCGTCAGCCGGCGCCACCACGACGGCGGCGCCTCGGGCGCCGGGCCCGGGGCCAGCGTCAGGGCGCACCGGAAGCAGAGGGTGCGGTCGGCGGTGTTCTCGCTGCCGCAGCCCCGACAGCGGACGACCGGGGGAGGCGGAACCGACGGCCCGGCGGGCCGGGACGGCGGGCCGTCGGTCGCCGGGCCGGGCACCGGCGCCTCGGTCTCCGCCCCGGGCCGCCGCGGCCCCGCGACGACCGGTCCCGCCACCGGCGGGGCCACCGGCGGAGGCACGGGCGCCGGTACGGGAGCGGGCGGGCGCACGGGGCCGGGCGGAGGCGCGGCCGACGCCGGAGGATTCGCCGGCTCCCCGGCGGCGGCGGTTCCCGCACCGGAAGCGGTACCGGAAGCGGTACCGGTGCCGGCGCCCGTCCCCGGCTCCGTACCGGAGGTGACGTCCTCGTCCCCGTCCCAGTCCAGGAACGCCCCGCACGAGGCGCAGAACGGCGTCCCCGGCGTGTTGCGCAGGCCGCAGGTCGGGCAGGTCATCACGCACCCCCGGGCCGGAGTTCCAGGGTGAAGCCGACGTGCGCCGGGATCTCGGCGGCGATGAGCTCCTCCAGACGTGCCCGGTCGACCCGCCCCGGGTCGGGCAGCGCGAGCCGGATGCCCACCCACGGCCGCCGGGTGCCCGGCAGCGGGGTGCCCGGGGTGGCCGACCAGACCGTGCCGCCGCTCTCGGTGATCTCGACCCGCGCCCCGCCCGTCTCCAGGCGCAGCGCCTCCGCGAGGCCGTCCAGGGTGCCGCGCGTCCGGTGCCGCTCGACCGCGCCGAGGACGGCGGCGCGGCGGCGTTCCGGCGGGCTGTCGTCCCGCGGTTCCACCGCCACCCAGGCGGCCAGCATGTCGAGGAAGTCCTCGGGCGCCGTGCGCGGGTCGAAGTGCGCGGGCAGGTTGTCGAGGCTGAGCAGCACGGGGGCCAGGACCTCGTCGAGGGCGGCGAGGAAGCGGGCCAGGAAGTCGTGCTCCAGGTAGACGGCGGGCAGCAGCTCGATCAGCGGGTGCGGGCTCGGCAGCCCGGGGACGTCGGTGCGCACGGCGGTCAGACCTCCCGGACCCGCAGCTGGTGCTCGTACGAGAAGACGAGGGCGTGCCGGTCGAGGGGGATCCGCCCGTCGGGCACCTCGGTGCGCTGCCCGGTGACCGGGTCGGCGCGGTAGAGCCGTACGTCGTCGACGAGGTCCACGCCGGGGACCCGCTGGAGCACCGCGTACGCCTCGCCGGTCTGGACCGGGCGGCCGAAGGGCCAGCCGGTGCCCTCCGGGCCGCCGGTGAGCGCGTTGAAGTAGCCGTCGAGGGCCGCGAGGGCCTCCTCCCGGACCCGCTCGGCGGCGGCGCCGCGGCTCGCCTGCACGGTCGCGACGAAGGTGACGCCCTGGTAGAAGGGCGGCTCGACGACGACCCGGGCCCCGACGGGGCGGCGCGCGTCCAGGTACTCCGCGATCCGCGCGAGGGTCCGCGGCGGGGGGATCAGCTCGTCGAAGGCGATCCGGCCGCGGGCGTCGCCGCGGCCGGACGGCACGATGAGGAGCCGCACCCCGCCCTCGGCGTCCTCGGGGACGCAGTGCACGCGGGCCGCGTCCGGGGCCTGCTCGCGGGCGAGGAGCTCGTAGTCGCGCGGCACGACGGCCCGTTGGAGCGTCCGCAGGGTGAGCGGGCCCCGGACCCGCGCGCTGTCGACGGTCTCGGCGTCGACACCGCCGAGTGCCCGGCGGCGGTTCTCCACGCGTGCCACGAACGGCACCGCGCCGCGCAGCACGCGGAGGGTGGAGCGGGCCACGTTGCCGCGCACCCCGCCGCCGGTGCGGTAGGCGCGGACCCGTACGGCCGCTCCCTTGTCCGGTACGGCACCGAAGTTCCGTACCGTGCCGTCCCGTTCGCGGACGGCGGGACCGAACTCGACGCGGCCGGTGCCCTCGTCGAGGGTGAAGTGCCGGTCGGCGGGCCCGGAGTGGGCGAAGTCGTCCACCCGGGTCCATGGGGTGTCGGACCGGTCGGCGGCCGACTCCGGGGCGGTGACCTCCAGGGCGAACTCCCCGGGGACCACCGGGGTCCGGGCGACCGTGAAGGTCTGCCCCGCCACCCCCTCGGCCGCCCCCAGGACCTCGTCGGTGATCCGCTCGGCGTGCTCGGCGGGAACCGTGGCGCCGATGGTGAAGGCCGTGATCCCGCGGACGACGGGGGGCGACACGTACGTCGGCTGGTCCGGCGCCGCCGCCACGAGCCGGCAGCGCAGCCAGCCCCCGGTGCGCCGGACGATGCCGAGCGCGGTGTGCGTGGCCGGGAGGTGGAGGATCAGTTCGCCGGACCGGTTGAAGCCGCCGGTGTCGTCCTTCTCCACCTCGCAGGCCGTCCAGCGGCGCCCGTCCCACGCCTCCCACAGCAGCGGCGGCCGCAGCGGATCGACGCCCACGCCCTGCACGTCGCAGTCGAGGCGCAGCACCACGACCCCCGCCGGCACCGCCGCCGACAGGCCCACGTAGAGGGCGTCGCCGGGGGTGGGCGAGGGGGAGAAGCAGGGCACGTCCCGGCGGAGCGCCAGCTCCTCGGTGCGGTCCACGGCCGCCGCGTCCGCCCCGGGTCCCGCGCCGGCCCCGGCCGCGGGCAGGGTCGCGAGCGCCGCGTACGCGCACGGCACGATCGTCAGGTCCCGGGTGGTGCCGAAGACGACGGCCGGCTCGGTCTCGGTGCGGACCGTCGCCACCTCCGTACCGGCCCGGACGAACACCGGCTCCGGCTGCGGCGCCGACAGCCGGAAGGTGACGTCGGTGCCGGCGGCGGTCGGCGGGTGGAGCCGTACCCCGATGAGGTCCAGAAAGGTCAGGTAGCTCTTTTCCGGCACCCGGTTCACCCGGTACACGAGCTGGTCGACCATGGTGGCGAAGGCCTCGATGAGGGTGACGCCCGGGTCGGAGACGTTGTGGTCGGTCCACTCCGGGCAGCGTCGCTGCACCAGCCGTTTGGCCTCGTCCACCAGGCTCTGGAAGTGCCGGTCGTCCAGATGGGGGCTGGGCAGCGTCATGCGCGGTCCTCCTCCGGGATCACGTAGAACGGGAACACCAGGTTCCGGGGGTCGTTGGCGCCGCGCACGGTGTAGCCGATGTCGATGTACAGCACGCCGTTGTCGACCTCGTCGAAGCGGACCGCGACCTCCGTCACCTCGATCCGCGGCTCCCACCGCTCCAGCGCGAGCCGCACCTCGTAGGCGAGCTGCCCGGCGGTCCCCGCGTCGGCCGGCGCGAAGACGTAGTCGTTGATCGCGCAGCCGAACTCGGGCCGCATCGGCCGCTCCCCGGGCGAGGTCGCGAGGATCAGCCGGATCGACTCCTCCAGCTCGCGCTCGCCCCGGACGAGCGCGATCGACCCGGTCGCGTCCGTGCGCGGCGGGAAGGCCCAGCCCGCGCCGATGAACTCCTGGCCCATGGTCCCCTCAGCCTCCGATCAGCACGGACGGGCAGCCCGACACGACCGCCGAGCCGCACGCGGACAGGTCGCCGACCCGGGCGGCCGGCCGGCCCCCGATCAGCACCGTGGTGGAGCCGGGCGGCGCGAGCGCGGCCGGCGGATGCGCCGCCGGCGAGGAGCACTGGTGCGCGGTCCCGACGGTGGCGGCCGGCCGGCCGCCGATGAGGACGGACGCCACCCCGGGCGGGCCGATCACCCCCGGGTGCGCGGTCGGGTCGCCGACCCGTGCGGCGGCTGCCTGTGCCATGTCCCTGTTCCCCCGTCCGTCAGTTGATCTTCACCAGGGGCGCGCTGACCGAGAGCGTCGTGCCGCCCTTCAGCTCCGTGCGCTGGGTGCCGTCCACCGTGACCGTCGCCCCCTGGACGTCGAGCGCGCCCCCGGTCGCGAGTCTGACCGCTCCCTGACCGCCGTCCACCCGAACACCCTGACGTGCCGTCACGGACACGCTGTCGCCGCTGAGTTCGAGCGCCCCGCGCTCGGCGGCGACGCTCACCCCGCCCGTGGCCGTGATCGACACCTTCTCCTTCGCGGTGATCCGCACCGATCCGTCGCTGCCGATCGTGACCGCCGTGCCCGACTGGTCGAGGTCGATCGTCAGCTTCCCGTCGCCGGTCCGCAGCCGCACGCCCTGCGCCCCGCCCGCCGCGTCGAGCAGCTCCAGCTTGTGCCCGCCCTTCGAGGCGAAGGCGCGCCGGTCCACCGCACCCGACGTCGGGTCCACCGCACCGCCCCCGGACGGCCGGTCCTGGCCGTTGTAGAGCCCGCCGAGGACGTACGGCCGGTCGAGGCGCCCCAGCTCGAAGCCGACCACCACCTCGTCCCCGACCTCCGGGATGTAGGGCTCGCCGCCGCCGGTGCCGGCCGCCTGCGCGGTCCGCGCCCAGTCGCTCGCGTACTCGTCCGACAGCCACGGGAACATCACCTTCACCCGCCCCGAACCCTCCGGGTCCTGCGTGTCCGTCACGGTCGCGTTGACGAGACCGCCCGGGCGGTGACCCGCCGCCGGACCGCCGCCGGTCAGCCCGTACAGCGAGCGCTCCTGCTGCCCCGACACGGTGATCCAGGTCTCGTACCCGCGCAGCGCGTCGAAGACGTGCCGCGAGGAGGTCACCGTGTACCGCCCCTCGAAGGGCGCGCCGACCGCGTTGAGCGCCACCGCCGTGCCCGCCCGCACCTCCGGATTCCCCCGGATCACCGCCTCCAGCTCCGCGAAGGAGCCCGCGATCCGCTCGGCGAGCGCCTTCGCCGCCCGGTCCACCCGCTCCTGCGTGCCGTACCCGCCGTCCGTCACCACGTGCCGCGCCTCGCCCAGCGGCGCCGTCACCTGCGCCGCCGTCACCCCGAGCGCCAGCGTCGACGACGTGCCCGCCGGCGCCCTGCCGACCAGCGCCCGCTTCCCCCGCACGTCCCAGCCCCGCACCTCCACCTCGGAGACCTGCTCGGCAGCCGACACCGACGCCCGGCAGCGCAGCAGGTTCGCCCCCCGCTCCAGGACCAGCGGATCCCGGTCCGCCCGCGCCGAGGCGTCCGGTGCCCCGCCCGCCTCGGCCGGCCTCACCACGTGCAACCGCCCGTCCCGTACGTACGCCTGGGCACCCGCCTCCTCGGCGAGCCCGCGCACGAACTCCCAGTCGCTGACGTTGGCCTGGGCCACGTGGTCGAGCACCGGCCCGGCCACGTCCACCGTGCCCGGCTCGAGCCCCGCCCGCCGGGCGACCTGGGCGACGACGTCGGAGAGCGTCATGTTCCGGTAGGCCGCCACCCGGGCCCCGCGCAGCAGCCTGTAGGTCTCGTCGAGGCCCCGCACCACCGTGTACGTACCGGACTCGTCCAGCTCCAGTTCGAGCGCCGTCACCACTCCGCTGAGCAGCGGCCGGGGCTCCGTGCCGCCGCCACCGCGCGCGAGCAGCGAGATCTCCGTGCCGACCGCGAGCCCGCCCTGCGCGAGCAGCGTCCGGTCCGGGTCGCGGAACCGCAGCAGGAACAGGTCGGGCAGCGTACGGCTGTCGTCGACGTACCCCTCCACGAGGGTGTTCGTCAGCCGGGCCGGCAGGGACTTCCCGCCGACCTCGACGACGAGCGCGGAGGCGACACCGGGCGCCGCCATCACAGCCCCCGCCGGTGCGGGTCGGACTCCGTGCGCGGCCGCCCGAGTTCGTCCGGCGCGGGCAGCAGCAGCCGCGTACCGGGCGTGAGCCGGAGCGGATCGTCGATGCCGTTGGCCTCGGCGATCACCCGCCACGCCGCCGGATCGCCGTACTCGCGCTGTGCGAGCGAGGGCAGCGAGTCCCCGGCCGCCAAGCGGTGGGTGCGACGGGCGGTGAGCGCCCCCGACGTCGGGTTCTGCCCCGGCGTCTCCCCGCTGATCTCCTCCATCGTCACCAGGCAGACCGCCCGGATCGGCACCCCCGAGGTGGTGAACAGCGTGTACTTCGCCTGCACTTGGCTCACGTAGCCGGGAAATCCGGTCAGCCCGCCCCAGTGGAACACCACCCACGGCGGCGACGACCGCTGCTGCTGCCGGGTCTCGCTCGTCGGCACACAGCACGCGAACAGCTGCTCCACCGAGGTCACCACCCGGGTGTCCTGCGTGTCGCCCGCGTCGAAGAACATCTCCACCGTCAACTTGCTGGGCTGCGGCCCCTGGTACTCCGGCGGACCCGCGCTCTTCGCGCCCTTGGCGGGCGTGCGCTTCCACGCCGCCGCCTTGGTGAGGCTCAACTCCTTCGGGTTGAACTGGAAGTCGATCCGCCCGCACGGCGCCCCGGGCGTCAGCCCGCCGCCCGACGGAGGGGTCCGCAGCTCCAGATAGGCGTGCTCCAGCTTCGGCCGGGCCGACCGGCCCTTGCCGGCGGACGCGACACCCGAGGTGCCGGCCGCGCTGAAGGCGATCGGGGAGCCGGGTGGGGTCATGGCGCTCAGCCCTCCATCACATAGCCGTGGTGGGCGATCTCGATCGTCTCGATCGCCACCTTCGGCGACTCGGGGGTGAAGGACGGCCCGGTCCACCGCACGGGAACCACTTCGAGCAGCCCCCACTGCGCGACCTTGCGCCCGTCCCCGGTGCGCGCCTCGATGTGCGCGGTCTTGCGCGTGAACCCGGTCGTCATGCTCGCGAACCAGCGCGCCACCTTCTCGGTCTCCCGGGTGAGGGGCCGCGAGAGTTTGACGTTGGAGTACTTGAGGCGGGTCGGCAGCTGCCAGACGTGCCCGTTGTTGCCGCCCTCCTCCCGGGTCTCCAGGACGACCTCGCAGCCCAGCCCCTCACAGGTGTTGAAGGAGCCGAGCTCGATGTCGTCGATGGTGACGACGAAGCAGACGCTGACGGCGGGCTCGTCGCTCTGGGCGGCGGTGGCCATGGGGTTCGCTCCTTCGTTCAGAACCGGGTGTCGATGAGCCGGCCGGCCCGCTCGCGCTCCAGCCGCAGCTCCGCCTTGAGGAGCCGGGCGAGCGAGGGGTAGAGGGCGCGGACGAACTCGTCGGTGACGGGGGGAGTGGCGCCGGACGGGGCCGTGGGACCGGTGGCGGACGCGGCGTGCGGTGCGGCGGTCGGGGGACCGCTGTCGTCCTCAGCCGCCTCCTGATCCGGTACGGGATCGGGCACGGCCGCCGGAGGGTCGTCCGGGGGCGGCGGCGGAGGTTCCTCGGTCGCCACCTCGCGCTGGACGAAGGCGGCGGGCGGCAGGGGCCGGGGTGGGAGCGGGAGCGGTGACGGGGGTCGCGGCGCGAAGACGACGCTGCCGTCGGCCATGCGCTGCGCGATGCCGGCGGCGACGGCCACGTCGCCGGCGTCCCGTGGCGGACGCGCGGCGGCGGGCGCGGGGCGGTCGGCGGGGTGGGCGGTCGCACGCTGGACGGGTGCGGGTGCGGGTGGGGGTGCGGGAGAGGGCGCCGTCGGCACCTGGCTCCGGCGTTGCACGGCGGGCGCCTCCCACCGCACCGGGACGGTGTCCGGGGGAGCGGCGTCCGGCACGGTGGCGCTGAGAGCCGTCTCCGGGGCGACGGAACGGGTCACCACCGGCCGGTCGGCGAGCAGCGGGACCACCGGGCCGGGATCCGGTACGGGAACGGGCGCCGGGACCGGGGAGAGGGGAGCCTCCGTCTGTACGGGAAGGGGCTCGGGCCCGCGCCCGGGCGACGGCACGTTCGCGGAGGCCGCGCGCTGGGCCGTCGGCGGTGGACCGGGGAAGGGCGAGGCGACGGGAGAGGAGGCGGGGGAGGGCGCGGGCCCGGACGGGGGAACGCTCGCGGGCGTCGCGCGCTGGGCCGTCGGCGGAAGGCCGGGAAGCGGCGCGCCGAGACCGGGGGCGCGTCGGGGTGCCGGGGCCGGGGCCGGGGCCGGGACCGAGCCCGAGGCCGGGGGCCGCGGCGCCACGGAGGGCGGCAGGGACCGCTGGACGGGACGGACGCCACCGGGTGCGGGGAGCTCGACGACGGAGCTGGAGCCCGCCCCGGGACCCGCCTCGAAGCCCGTCCCGGAGCCCGTCCCGGATCCCGCCTCCGCCTCCGGCGGATCCAGCAGTCGCTGCTCGCCGACCAGGGGCCGTACGGAAGGAGTGGCGGCGGCCTCGACGGAGCCGGGTTCCCCGGCCGTCGGTTCCGGGAGGTCCGCCGCCCCGGGGCCCTCCGGCGTTTCCGGTGCGTCCGCCGACCTCTGGACCCCCACGCCCGGCTCCGGACCCAGGACTTCGGGCGCCGACCCCCTCGGGACGGGTGCGGGTACGGGGGCGGTGGTCGCCCGCTGTACGGGCCCCGGCGCGACGGGAGCGCCCGGCGCGGGTGTCACCGGCCCGTCCGCGGCCGGCCGCGCTCCCTCCCGTACGGGAAACTCCACCACCGACCGCTGGACGGGGGCCGTCACGCCCTGGACGAGCCCGCTCGGGGCCTCGGCGCTGACCAGGTGGCCGAGGGGGGTGGAGAGGGCCGTCGGCCGCCGGGTGGGCAGCCCGCGCTCGAAGGAGGACGGATCGGTGACGAGGGTCGGCGCGGTCAACGTCCGCTGGATCGGCGGGAGTTCGACGACGTCGAAGAGCTCGGCGCGGTCCGGGCGGGTGGCGGGCGCCGCGTCCGCGGCCTGTGCCGGGCGCTCCGCCCCCCGCCCGTCGCTGCCGCCGCGCAGCCAGGACAGCAGTCCCATCGTTCCGCTCCCTCCCCGTCATCCTCCGCCGAGGCGGGCCACCTGGGCGACGAACCTCTGACGTTCCGCGTGCTCCAGGTCGAGGAGCTGATCCAGTGGCCAGTGGAAGTGGTAGGCGAGGTACGCGACCTCCTCGTACAGCTGGTCGGCCGCGTACGTCGCTATTCCCCCAGGCGGCCACCGGCGAGGTCGACCGCGAACTCCTCCCGGCACGACGGGCAGGTGACGGCGGCCCGGGTGTGCCCCTCGGCGTTGACGCGCCGGTAGAAGTCCTGGAGGAAGGCGAGGTCGGAGGCGAACAGGTCCTCGACGACACCCGGGTGGATGTCGTCGACGGTGCCGATGCGCGTGACGACGCGGGAGATCAGGACGACCGACAGGTACGCGGAGTTCTCCCGGACCCGGTCGTCCCGCAGCGGCAGCAGCTCGTCCCGGGCGGTCGCGAGCCGCATGACGCCGTCGCGGTGGACGGTCCCGTGCTCGTCGACGTACCCGCGCGGGAGCCGGAACGGGAACTCGGTCCGCAAGCCGACCCCGGCTCCTCCGTCGTGATCGGCGGGGGCGGCGGCGGCCGCCGTCGTACGCCGCATCAGTCGACTTCCATGCTCTCGTACGTGATCACGAGCTTCTCCGTCAGGACGGAGGTGTCGCCGGCCTTCAGCGCGCCGATCTCCAGCGACTTGGGCCAGGCGTTGATCAGCTTGTAGCGCTTGATGGGAAGGCCCTCGTAGTCGTAGACGATGATCGCGCCGTTGCGGCGCGCGTCGCTCATCCGGCCGAACCGCGAGTCCTTGATCCACCGCTCGAAGCTGGCGTCCTCGGTGAGGCCCCGGGAGACCGTGACCTCCCCGGCCTTCGGCCGGCCGGGCAGCTTCTTGACGGCGTACTTTCCGTCCGCGGTGTTCTGCTTCAGCTCGATGACGTCCTGCTCCATCTTCAGACCGCTGACCTCGGTGATCTGCCTGATGATGACGCTGTCGAACTCGAGGCCGAAGGAGTGTCCGACGGAACTGTCGAGATCGGGAAGGGGCACGAGGGTCTCCTCACTCGTCGACGGCACCGGTGCCGCTGGTCAGCTGGGACAGACGGAAGACCACGAACTCGGCCGGCCGGACCGGCGCGACGCCGATCTCGCAGACCACGTGGCCCGAGTCGACGCTCTCCGCGGGGTTGGTCTCGCGGTCGCACTTCACGTAGAACGCCTCCTCGGGACTCAGCCCGAACAGCGCCCCCTTGCGCCACTCGTTGACCAGGAACGCGCTCACGGTGCGCCGGATCCGGGCCCACAGGGCGTCGTCGTTCGGCTCGAACACCACCCACTGGGTGCCGGCGAGGATCGACTCCTCCAGGTAGTTGAAGAGCCGGCGCACGTTGAGGTAGCGCCAGGCCGGGTCGGAGGAGAGCGTGCGCGCGCCCCAGATCCGGATGCCGCGGCCGGGGAAGGCGCGGATGCAGTTGACGCCGATCGGGTTGAGCCGGTCGTGCTCGCCCTTGGTCAGCTGCGTCCGGAGCGAGACGGCACCCCGGACGACCTCGTTGGCGGGCGCCTTGTGCACCCCGCGCTGGTCGTCGTTGCGCGCCCAGACGCCGGCGACGTGCCCGCTCGGCGGGACCGGGGAGACCCGGCCCGTGGAGGGGTCCGCGACGTCGATCCAGGGGTAGTAGAGCGCCGCGTACCGGGAGTCGTACCCGGCCCGCCCGGAGCGCCAGCCGGCGACCTCCTGCGGGGAGAGCCCGGGCGGCGGGTCGAGCACGGCGACCCGGTCGCCCATCAGCTCGCAGTGCGTGATGAGCCCCTGGTGGACGGCGAGCACCCCGTCGAGGTCGATCAGCCCGCGTTCGTACGCGCTCATCAGGTCCGGCACCGCGACGGTGGTGACGTCCTCGACCGCCTCCAGGCCGCCGATGCCCGAGCGCCGGTCGGCGTCGCCGACGTACACCTCGGGGGTGAACGGCGCGCCGCTCCCCGCCGGAACGGGCAGCGCCGGGGCGAGCGTGACGGTCTGCGGCGCGGGCCGGGCGGGCGCGGCGCCGGTGCCGGGCTCGGTGATCTCGATGAGCGCGGAGGCGGCGTTGACGCGGGTGGCGACGTTCTCCTTGCTGCGCTTGGTGGTGACGGAGGGGTACGTCTCGACGGCCTGCCCGTTCTCCGAGACGATCAGCCGGAACGCGTCGGACGGCGGGTCGTCGCCCTCGACGTCCGCGACCTCGACGGTGACCGTGCCGGTGACGCCGGGCCGGGCGACGACGGAGTACGCGCCGAGGGCGGTGGGACCCCCGGACCCGGTGGGGCCGTCGCTCCCGGCCGCGGAGGGGCCGTCGTCGACGCGGACGACGTAACAGCTCCCCCCTCCGTTGGCGAAGAAGCCGTACACCGAGGCGGCGAGGTACGTGCCCTCGACGAAGTCGCCGAAGCGGCTCACGAACTGGCTCCAGTTCGTGATCAGCGTCGGCTCGTCGAAGGGCCCCTTGCGGGCGAAGCCGACGAAGGCGGCGACGGAGGTGCCCACTCCCTCGATCGGACGGGAGCCGGACTGGACCTCTTCGACGTAGACGCCCGGTGACAGATACGACGGCATACGGTGCTCGCTCTCCTCTACGTCACTCCTCGACCGGGGAACCGCTCCCGCTGAACCGGGCCATTCTCACCACCGGTCCGATCACCCGGAACGGATGATCGGCCGCCCACCTGGGCACCGTGAACTGCCCGAAGGTGCAGGGGAGTCGGCGTCGTACGGCTCCCCCCGCGCCCTCCGTGCGGCGCCGGGGCGCCGGGCAGCCTGGCCGTGCGGCCACGGATACCGGGAGGGGACGGATGAAGGAGGTCCCGGAGCGGAAACCGACCGGCCGCACGCCCGCCGCCCCGACCCCGGCCCCCGCGCCCGCCGTCGGCCTGTCCCCGCACGGCGTGCAGCGACTGCAGGGCGCGGTGGGGAACGCGGCGGTGGCCCGGCTGGTGGCCCAGCGCCACACGGCTCCGGTGAAGACGCCGCCGAACGCGGCGCCGGGTTTCCGCAGGGTCGGCGCGGACGTGGCGGCGAAGAAGCGCACGATGGCCGCCCATGCTCCGGCGGCCGCCGAGTCGAGGTCCGCGCAGGACGCGGCCGTCGCGCCCCCCGACGACAAGGAGGCGCAGGGCAAGGCGGCCAACGCGGAGAAGATGGACGCCGCGAAGCCGGGGGAGTTCGACAAGGCGGCGTTCATCGCGGCGGTCGACAAGGCGATCGAGGCGCAGGCGCCCAAGAACCTCGACGAGGCCGACAAGTTCTCGAAGTCGGGCAAGGCCGACAAGGTGAAGGACGAGGTCGACGGCAAGGTCACCGACGGCAAGAACACCTCCGCCAAGGACATCGAGACGACGACGAAGGCCCCGCCGGACACGTCGGCGGCCAAGGACAAGCCGGTCACCCCGATGACCCCGGACCACCCGCCCGGCAACCCGGGCGCCCCGAGCGCCACCGACGCGGTCCCGGAGAAGCAGCCGCCGGCGGTGACGGACTTCTCCCAGGGGCCGGCGGAGAACGACCAGGCGCTGGCCGACGCCGAGGTCACCGAGGAACAGCTGGCGAAGGGCAACGAGCCGGAGTTCGACGGCGCGCTGAAGGCGAAGAAGACCGCGGAGACGGACTCCGCGAAGGCCCCCGGCAAGGCGCACACGGCCGAGGACCAGCAGCTGGCGACGGCGAAGGCGGGCGCGGCGGCGGTCGGCGCCCAGGCCATGAACACCCTGACGGCGACCCGGGAGTCCGCGGGCAGGTCGGTCGACGGCGGCAAGGGCGAGACGAAGTCGAAGGACGAGCGGAAGCGGGCCGAGGTCACCGCGAAGCTCCAGAAGGTCTTCGACGCGACGAAGAAGGACGTCGAATCGACCCTGACCGGCCTGGACCAGAAGGTGGACACCGCCTTCACCGGCGGGGAGAAGGCCGCGCGGGACGCCTTCACGGCCGACCACAAGGCCCGCATGAAGAAGTACAAGGACAAGCGCTACTCGGGCTTCCTCGGCAAGGGCCGCTGGCTGAAGGACAAGTTCGCCGGCCTGCCGAAGGAGGCGAACGACCTCTACCAGGAGTCGCGCAAGCTGTACGTGGCCCGCATGCGCACGGTCATCTCGCAGGTCGCGGACATGATCGGCGTGGAGCTGGGCCGGGCGAAGACGAGGATCGCCCAGGGCCGCACGGAACTGAAGGCGGAGGTCGACAGACTCCCCGCCGACCTGAAGGCCTTCGGCGAGGAGGCGTCGAAGGACTTCGCGGGCAAGTTCGAGGACCTGGAAGCCACGGTCGACGAGAAGTCGGAACAGCTGGTCCAGGATCTCGCGAACAAGTACACGGCCGCCCTCAACGCCGTCGACGAGGAGATCAAGAAACTCCAGGAGGCCAACAAGGGCCTCATCGACAAGGCGAAGGACGCGATCGCCGGCGTCATCAAGACCATCAACGAGCTGAAGAACCTGCTGCTGGGCATCCTGGCGAAGGCCGCCTCGGCCATCATGAAGATCATCAAGGACCCGATCGGCTTCCTGGGCAACCTGGTGAAGGCGGTGGGCGCCGGCCTCGACCTCTTCGTCGCCCACATCGGCGAGCACCTGAAGAAGGGCCTGGTCTCCTGGCTCCTGGGCACGGCCGTCAAGGCGGGCATCGACCTCCCCCAGAAGTTCGACCTCAAGGGCATCATCCAGCTCATCGCCTCCCTCCTCGGCCTCACCTGGGACAACATCCGCACCCGCATCACCCGCAAGGGCGTCCCCGACGAAGCCATGACGGCGGTCGAGTCGTCGGTCCCGGTGGCCCAGTCCCTGGCCAAGGAGGGCCCGGCGGGCGCGGTGAAGGAGATCCAGGCGGAAGCGGGCGACCTCAAGTCGACGATCCTGTCCAAGCTGACGGAGTACCTGGTCCCCACCGTCATCATCGCCGGCGTCACCTGGATCCTCTCCCTCCTCAACCCCGCCTCCGCCTTCGTCCGCGCGGTCAAGGGCATCATCGACATCGTCACCTTCGTGGTGAACCAGGGCGCCCAGATAGCCGACTTCGTCAACGCGGTCCTGGACGCGGTCGTGGAGATAGCCAACGGCGGCGCGGCCGGCGTCCCGAAGATGGTCGAGACCGCCCTGGCCGCCAGCATCCCCCTCCTCATCGGCTTCCTCGCATCCCTCCTCGGCATAGGCAACCTCGCCAACAAGGTGAAGTCCGTCTTCCAGGCGGTCTCGAAACCGGTGAACCGCGCCATCGACAAGATCGTCGACTTCATAGCCAAGAAGGGCAAAGCCCTCTGGCAGAAGCTCAAGTCGAAGGCCCGGCCCGGAAAGGAGGGTCCGGACGGCAAGAAGGGGAGTGGCGAGAAGGATGCCTCGGCGTTCCCGCTTCCCAAGAAGGGGTTCCAGTCCCTCGACAAGGAGAGCCACAAGGTTCAATTCGACGGGAAGAGCGCCGGGGCCAGGTTGGTCGTGCACAGCAGCCCACAGGACATCGAGAAGTACCTGACAGGCTGGGAAACCGAGCTGGAGACCGTCGACGACCCTGGAGGAGTGTCCCGCGCCGCTTTGACGGCTGCCAGCCAGCAGAGGGACGAGGTCAAGAAGCGGCACGACGCCTTCCACGCCCTGCCCGCGGGGGCTAGCACCGGCCAGAAGGCGTACGACGATCTCCTCGCCGCCCTTGCCCAGCTCGCGGGGCTCCTAGCGAACCGCCCGGGTGCCACACCCCCACTGCCTCCGCCGGTGCTTCCTCCGATGGTCCACGGGGTCCTGGCCAGCCCCTTCAAGGCGAGCTACATCGACAAGGGCATCAAGAAGGGGACCGAGGCGAATTCGTACGACGGCGCGACCCTGATCGGCTGGGCCACGGCCAAGACCTACAACACTCCGAGGCGGGGCCACCCGGACAGCAACGCCTGGGTCAAGATGCATCTGCTGCCCGCCTTCCTCGGTGGTGACGCGGTCGATTCGAACCTGGTTCCGGCGCGAGGTTTCGTGAACAATCCGATGTTCTACAGCGGCATCGAGAACCCTGCCCGCAAGTCACTCGGCAAGGCTTTGTCGGATCCGGCGTTCGAGCGCATGGTCTGGTATCGAGTGGGTGTCACCTATCTTTCGGGTCACCCCGGATTTCCGGAGAAGCTCGAGGTCGAATGGGGTGGATACGATCACTCGAACGGAACGTGGAGCGAGCGTGCCCCCCGGGGCGGCGGCGGCTCGTTCTCCGACAAGCAGGATCCGCCAGAGCCCCTGCACAACGATGTGTTGCGTATAAACGCGCGTGGGGTGAAGTTCAGCGTCTTCGCCTCCCTCGGGATAGCGCGGCCGGAGGCGGAGAGGATCAAGGCGGAGGCGAAGAAGAGAGAGTTCAGAGACCTCACTGACGCCATCGGGAGATTTCCGAACCTCGCGACGGAGCTCACCAATGCCGCCACGGCCGGCCGACTCAGGTTCGACTGACTTTCATCTGAATGAGTAATCGCACGAGCGTGATCCGGAGGAGACATGGAAACCGACTACGAACGCCGACTCCGAGAGATGGTGGAGCAGGTCCAGGCATGTGGATCCCTGCGTGTCGATACCTATGACCGGGGCCCGCTGGCCGACTACATGGAGCGTTCCGAGGACGCCTTCGACATCGTGCGAGCCGTGGAGAAGGCCCCACTGCCCGCAGCGCTGGCCCGAAACTTTCACCGGTACTCCGGTCTCGTTCTCGCCTGGCGAGCTCTGGAACCCTTCCAGGCGATCGCCGGGGAATTCCATCTGAGGCATATCGGTGAGGCGCTGCTCCTCGGAGCCGGGAAGAAGCCGGTCGCGGCGACGGCATCCGAAGAGGAACGGCTGATCCATGGGTTCCGGATCTTCGAGACCCATCCTGTGGGTGGAACGGGTACTTACACCGCGATGCGACTCGTCCCCGACCAGGCTCCGCCGGAGCTCTGGTACTTCGACCTCAGGCAGGGGCCCACCAGGATCGACCTCGACTACGGGGACTACCTCGACGTGATGCTGCGGACCAAGGGCCTCTACGACTGGCCGTACTTGTTCGCGGATCCGGATCCGAACAACTACGGCATGCGTGTCTCCCTGCCGTATCTGAGTGAGGGGCTCGCCTTTCTCGGCCGTGAGTTCCCTGATGACGACCTGTCGGACCTCCGGGCCAGGTTGGAGGAGCGCATGAGCGTGCTGGGCAAGGATGCGTGACCCTCACGCCAACAGGTCCGCGTACCGGCCGAATTCCGAGGTCAGGGTCAGCCGCCCCAGTTTCTGGTACTCGCGTTGGACCGCGTGGATCAGCATCGGCATGGTCACGGGGCCGGCCGCTTCTGCTGCCAGGTAGGCGGCCGTCACCGCTATCGAGCGGATGTTGCCGCCCGACAGTTCGAAGGCCTCGGCGCAGAAGTCCAGGTCCAGGTCGGTGGCGCGGGGGAGGTGGGGGCCCAGGGTGCGGTCCCAGAGAAGGAGGCGGCGGGGGGCGTCGGGGACCGGGAAGTCGACGATCAGGTCCAGGCGGCGGGTGAAGGCGTCGTCGAGGTTGGCCCTCAGGTTCGTCGCCAGGATGGCCAGGCCGTCGAAGGACTCCATGCGCTGCAGCAGGTACGCGGACTCCACGTTGGCGTAGCGGTCGTGGGCGTCCTTCACGTCCGAGCGTTTGCCGAAGACGGCGTCCGCCTCGTCGAAGAGGAGGACGCCGTTGACGCCCGCCGCCTCGGTGAAGATGCGTTCGAGGTTCTTCTCCGTCTCGCCCACGTACTTGTCGATGACCGTCGCCAGGTCGACCGTGTAGAGGTCCAGGCCCAGGTCGGCCGCTATCACCTCCGCCGACATCGTCTTGCCCGTGCCCGAGTCGCCGGCGAACAGGGCCGCCACGCCCCGACCCCGTCCGCCGCCCGGGCGCATCGACCAGGTGCCCAGGACGTGGTCGCGGTGGCGGGCCCGGGAGGTCAGTTCGCGGAGTTGGGTCTCCGTGTCCGGGGGGAGGACCAGGTCGGTCCAGGTGACCGTGGGTTCGATGCGGCGGGCCAGGCGGTCCAGGCCGGCCGCGTTCTGCGCTCGGGCGCCTTGGCGGACGTGGTCGGCGGTGAGGGGGGTCGCCTCCAGGCGGGCCTTCTGGGACGCCGCCTTCGCCGAGCGCACGATCTGCTCCGGGGTGAGGAGGAAGGGGGCCAGGAGCTCTTCCACCGGGAGGGGGGTCTCTTCGTCCGCGGTCTCGCGCCACAGGGCCGCCCTTGTCTCCGGGTCCAGCCTCGGCGCCTTCACCAGCAGCGGCGGGGACGCCGACCAGGCCGCGTCCCAGGGCGGGCGGCCCACCAGGGTCACCGGGACCGGGAGGTCCGTCAGCGCGCGCAGCAGTCCGGCGCGCTCGCGGGCCACCGCGTCGACCGGCGCGCACACCAGGCCCGCGCCCGTCAGACGGGCCTCGCGCAGCAGCAGGCGGACCGCCTCCGCCGGTGCCGGGTCCTCCGCCAGGCGGGAGAGGTCGACGCCCAGGATCCCGCGGCCCGCGGCCTCCAGCGCCGAGGCCGCCAGGGCCGTGCCCGCTCCGCCCTGGTCCTCCTGGAGGTAGACCAGCGCGGCCGACTCCGTCAGGAACCGGGCCAGGGGCGCCGGGTCGCCGACGCCCCGTACCGCCTCCCAGGGCGCCCGGACGTCCGCCAGCCGCGGGTCCGGGGTGTCGTCGCCCAGCAGGTAGGCCGTCACCCGGTCCGGTACGCGCAGCGCCCTGCCGAGGAAGGGTCGGTCCCGGTCCTCCACCAGGAGGAGGCCGCCCGCCCGGAGCGGGGCCCGTTCGCCCAGGCGCGCCCTCGCCTCCCGGTCCGCGTGCGGCATGCCGCAGAGGCCGAGGGCGAGGCCGATCGAGGGCCTGCGTCGCGTCACGTCGTCGTTGAGGTAGCCGTAGAACGACTCGAAGCGGTCGTCCAGGTCCGGGAGCAGCGCGATCAGCAGGATGTCCACGTCCAGGGCGGAGAGGGCGAACTCCCTCGCCAACGACCACAGGCGGGAATCCGGGCGTCCCCGCTGCCCCGTCCCCGTCGGTTCCGGAGGGGGCGGGAAGGTGTGCGGCCCCTCCAGCAGGCGCTCCACCGCCTCCTCCGTGAGGTACAGCCCCCGGAACGCGTCGTCCGGGTTCGGGTCCACCGCCCGGCGCGCCTCCACGGCGCGCCGGATCCGCAGTTCCATGTCCCTTGCCCTGGCCAGGAGTTCGGCCGTCACGTGCCGAGCCCCTCGCCGAGGCGGACGTCCAGGCCCGCGTCGCCGACCGGCGGGCCCGCCGCGTACCTGGGGGAGGCCGTCACCGGCACGCTCACCACCAGGTCGAGCGACGGCTTCAGCTCACCGCCCAGGGCGCTCCAGACGTCGGCGAACGAGCGGTCCTCGGGCGGCGGCAGCGCGATCGACAGCGGCACCGCCGCGCCGATCTCCGCGAGCGTGCCGGTGAGGCGCGCCGGCGGCAGGGCCTCGTACTTCAGCAGGCAGGCCAAGAGGGAGGAGAGCAGGCGGTGTTCGTCCTCCGGGCGCTTGGTCCAGGCCGTGATCAGGTACGACAGTTTGAAGTAGCGGGGCGGGCGGCGGCGGGCCACGACCACGCCGCGCTCGTCGTACTCGTTGTGCAGTCCGCGCTCGCGCCGGCGCATGTCCTCGCGGATGTCGTAGAGGTACAGGTTCACCATGGGCGCGTTGACCTTCGCCGCCCACTCGCGCGTGGGCGCGTCGAAGACCACCGCCACCTGTCCGCCTTCCAGCACCTCGGCGCGGATCAGGGAGCGCAGGACGTCGTCGACCTCGTGGATCAACGGTCCCTCACCCCCGGCCCGCGAAGTCCGGCGGCTGGAGCGCGTGCCGGACGACCAGGACCGGCTCCTCCGGCGGTTCCAGGCGCGGCACCTCCGCGCGCAGGAGGCGCGGGCCGATCCGGTCCTTGCGCAGGACGAGGACCTGGGCCTCGAAGCCGCCGGCGCGGTCCGCCGTCAGCGGGGCGGTGTCGGCGGTCAGGCCCGTGGACCAGACGAGCCGGACCGGTTCGCCGGGCGGGAAGTCCGTGCCGCGTACGGTCACGGGCTCGCCCGGCCTGATCACCCGCGGAGTGACGTCCAGGCGCGGCTGGACCACCCGGAGCGGCGCCGTCGCCGTGTTGTCCTCGGGCTCCGGGTCGGGGAAGAGCCCGCGGACGGTCGCCCGGACCGTACCGGACAGCGCCTCCTGGTAGGTGGCCGACTGGGTCACCACGATCCTGCCGCCGGGCGGGAGGGAGCAGGGCGCCGCGGCGGTGCAGCGGTCGGTGCGGGAGAGGGCGCGGCCCGTTCCGGAAGGCCAGGCCGCGTCGACGGTGACGTGCGCCGCGGTGTCGGGGCCGGCGTTGGTGAGCGTGTAGCGGGCGACGGCCGCCCGGCCCGTGTACGTACGGGTGGGAGCGAGGGAGACGGACACGGCCACGTCCGCCGACGGCGGCACGGGGCGCGGCGGGTCCGTGTCCGGCGGTGGCGCGAGCGGCGGCAGCACGCGGAAGGTGGCCGTGTCCGTCCCGGTGTTGCCGGCCCCGTCGGTGGCCGTGCAGGTCACGGTGGTGGTGCCCACGGGGAAGACGGAGCCCGAGACCGGGCTGCAACTCGGCGTCAGCGGACCGTCCTTGGCGTCCACGGCGGTCGCCGTGTAGTCGATGGCGGTGCCCGAGTCGCCGCCGGCGCGCGCGATGCGGTCGTCGAGGGTGACGACCGGCGCGGTCACGTCGTTGACGGTGATCGAGATCCGCTGTTCGTACGCCGGGTCGGCGGCCGCCGCACCGATCGCCGCGGTGTCCGGTGCCTGGGTGCCGAGCAGGAACTCCACGGTGCACGTGAGCGTCGCGCCCTGGGGTGCGTCCGGTGAGACGGTGATCGTCTCGGCGAAGGAGGCGGTCTCGCCGCTGACGACGTCGCGCGTGGGCGGGTCGAGGGTCACGGTGAGGCCGGGGTCGCAGGCGTTCAGGCGGTGGCCGACCCTGGTGGGCAGGTTGCCCAGCCCCTCGACGATGGCTTCGGCGACCCGGTCCGGGTCGATGCCGCCGAGTTTGCGGCCGCCGGTGGCCTCGATGATGCGGGTGGCCTGGCCGGGGGTGGTGCGCGGGTTCTCGACCTGGCCCGGCTGGCCGGCGTCGCCGGTGCCGTCGAGGCCGTCTCCCACGTTGGTGGCCACGTCGATGCCGAGGACCCGGGCGTTCTTGTCCTGGAGGGCGAAGATCGTGTCCTCGATGGTGTGGCCGTTGCTCGGGTTGTGGCTGGAGGCGTCGCTGACGAGGACGATCACCGGGCTGGAGTTCTCCCGGAAGACCGTGCGGCCGCCCGCCCCGGCGGCGATCTGCCAGAGGCCGTTGATCCAGTCCTCGGACGGCCCCATGCTGCCTCTGCCGAGACCGGTGCCGAGCTTGCCGACCCCGGTGACCAACCGGTCGTCGTCCTGGGTGAGTTCGGCGGTCACGTCGAAGCCCGCGCCCGGGTCGACCTGCTGGTCTCCGAAGGTCGTCACCGCGAACCTGGCGTCGGGCTGGTTGGTCCGCACCTTCTCGATGATGCTCGACAACCCCTCCCGTACGTCGCCGATGACGTCGTTCATGCTGTACGTGCCGTCCACCAGCAGCACCACCTCCGGCCTCGGCGGCACCACCGGGGTCCGGACCAGCTTGTCGACCTGGAGCGACGCGCCGGGATCCAGCGCCTGCGACACGCTCGCCGGCGTGACGGGCTCTTCCGGGACCGGCACCGCCGAGGCCGACGTCGACGCGGGGACGGCTCCGGCCGCGAGCAGCAGCAGGGCGAGTCCGGCCCGGGCGGGCGTGCGGCGACCGGACCCGCGGGGTGCCGACGGCTCCGTACGCCCGGACGACTGGAACCAGCGCACGGCACAACCCCCTCGGCCTCACGTCGCTCGACGGCCCGAGGATGCCGCACCGCGGCGCCTCCGTCCTGGTGCGACAAGTCACCCTGAGGGGAAGGGAGTTCTGCCCCTACGGGCACCCGGCCTCGGTGCCCCGCCCCCTCCCCTCAGATCAGCCCCTGTCGCATCGCGTACGCCACCGCGTGGGACCGGTTGCGCAGTTGCAGGCGGGTGATGACGGCGTGCAGCACGTTCTTGATGGTGCGTTCCGAGTAGGAGAGCTTCGCGGCGATGTCCGCCGTGTCGTAGCCCTCCGCCACCAGGCGCAGGACGTCCACCTCGCGGGCCGCGAGCCCGGTGAAGTGGAGCCCGCGCGGGCCGAGGACCTGGCCCTGGAGTCGGCCGACCTCCTCCAGGAGGCGTCCCACCAGGTCGGCGGGGAGGTGGCCGGCGCCCTTCGCGACCGTGCCGATGACGTGCACCAGGTGCTCCGGGGTCGCCTCCGCCCGCCGGATCACCCCGGCGACCCCGCACTCCGCCGCGCTGACCAGCTTCTGTTCGTCGATGTCCGTCGTCACGAGGACGGGGCGCGAGGTGCTGGTGCGCCTGATGTGGCGCAGCAGCCGCAGCACGTCCTCGTCGACCGTGTCCACCACGAGCACCACGACCTCGGGCGCCGGGTCGGCGGTCTCGCTCCATTCCGTCACGCTGATCTCGGGCCGGGCCCGTAACTGACTCGTCACCCCGGCCTGCGAGATCGGGTCCTGCGCGCGCAGCGCGACAGCCGTCCGTTCCATGGTCAAGCTCCCCCCGGGCAAGCGGCGCCCACGCCTGTCGCACGGGCCCCGTGGAAACCATCGAAGACGCCGACAACGCGCGTCCCGCTGGTAGTTCGGCGCACGGGAGATGCCCTGACAGTCCGTCAAGAAACCAGAATCATTGCTTCGGGCACTGAATCTGCCCGAAAGTGTTCCTTCTCTGACGATGCTGTGGAGAAGCCCGGATCCTACGGTGCGCCCATGAGTCTTACGGCAAGCCTCGACGCATCGCACGTCACCGCCGTACCGGGCGGAGAGACGAGCCTCCCCCTTCAGGTGCGCAACTCCGGTACCACCGTGGAGGAGTACCGCTTCGAGGTGGCCGGAGCCTGCGCCGCCTGGACGACGGTGGAACCGGCGACCCTCTCCCTGTACCCGGGCAGCACGGAGACCGTCTCCGTCACCTTCCGGCCGCCCCGCGACCCGTCCGTCCCGGCGGGCGAGACGCCCTTCGGCGTCCGCGTGGTCCCCACCAGCGACCACGCCGAACCCGTCGTCCCCGAAGGCCGGGTGACCGTCGCGCCGTTCGTCGAGGTCACCGCCGAACTGGTGCCCCGGGGCTCGCACGGCGTACTGCGCGGCACCCACAAGGTCGCGGTCGACAACCGGGGGAACGCCCCGCTCACCGTCGCGCTCACCGCCCGCTCCGGCACCGAGCGCACCGGGATCACCTTCACCCGGCCGGAGCTGCCCGTCGAACCGGGCCGCGCGGCCTTCGCCGAACTGCGCGTCAAGCCCGCCAGACGCCTCTGGCGCGGCACCCCGGTCGTCCACACCTTCCAGGCCGTCGTCGCGCCGCCCGCACCGGAGGGCGAGGAACCGCCCGCGCCGGTCGTGCTCGACGGCTCCTACCAGCAGGAAGCGATCCTGCCGCGCTGGCTGCCGCGCGCCCTCGTCCTCGCCTGCGTCCTCGCCCTGATCCTCACCGGATTCTGGTACGGGATGCTCCGGCCGGCCGTGAAGTCGGCGGCGCGCGAGGCGATCACCCCCGAGGTCATCGCCTCCGCGACGTCCGGACCCGACCAGGGCGGAGGCCAGAGCGGCGGTCAGACGGGCGGCGGCTCCGGCGGAGCGACGTCCACGCCGACGCCGACGCCCACCCCCACCGCGAGCGCCACGCCCAGTGTCAAGCCCAGCCCCAAGCCCAGCGCGAAGGCCACCGCCAAGCCGCTGCCCGCCCCCGTGCCGACCAGCGCCCAGGTGCAGGTCAGGGACGGTGTGGGCGGGGGACCGAGGAGCGGTACGGCGCTGACCGTGCCGGCCGGGAAGGCCTTCCGGCTCACCGACATCGTCGTGCAGAACCCGCAGGGGGACGCCGGCACCGTCGTCGTCACGGTCGACCGGGGCTCCCGCGTCCTGACCCTGGCCCTGGAGAACTTCCGCGACTCCGACTACCACTTCGTCACCCCGATCATGGTCCCCGCCGGCGGCGAGGTGACGATGACCGTCGACTGCCGCAAGATCGGCCGCCCGGTCAACGCCCCCGCTCCCGGCCGGTGCGCGGAGTCCCTCTTCCTCGGCGGCACCCTGCAGTCCGTCAAGCCCTGAGACCTACGCCGACGGGGCCTCTTCCTCTTCCTCGGCGCCCGCCTCCGCCGCCCGCTGCACGAACGAGCCCTGCACGTCGGCGGGCTGCTCGTCCTCGTCCTCCGTCGCCGCCCGCTGCACGGCGGGCGCGGCAGGAGCGGAGGTGGCGGCGGGCGCCGCCGGGGCGGCGGGAACGGCCGGGGCGGCCGGCTCCGCCAGCACCCGCTCCGCGTTCGCGACGGCCTCCCGCTCGAAGCGGTCGGAGGGGTCGCTCACCCGGATCCCGCCCGGCGCCTCCGTCCCCTCGACGGGCCCGCTGCGCTGCTGGATCACATGGGTCAGCTCGTGCGCCAGGGTGGTCCGGCCCCGCGGCGACGCCGGGTCGTACGCCTCCCGCTGGAACACGACGTCGTTGCCGACCGTGTACGCGTGCGCGCCGATGCCCTTCGCGGAGGCGTCCGCGGCGGCGTCGGTGTGGATGCGCACGTCGGAGAAGTCGGCGCCCATCCGGGTCTCCATGTCCCCGCGGGTCGCGGAGTCGAGCGGCTGCCCGCCGCCCGAGGCCAGCACGTCGTGCACGGGCGAACGCGCGCCCTCCTCGGCGGTCGCCCCGGCCCCGGCCCCGGCCTCGGCTTCTGCCTCCGCGCTCCGGCTGCGCTGCACCATCGCCCCGACCGCCCCGTTGCCCACCGCCCGCTGGAGCGCGCCGAGCCCGGACGTCCCCACCACGTCGGTACGCCCGGCCGCCGCGGCCTCGAAGAGCCGGGCCGCGCCGGGGCCGCCGTCCTGCGCCCGGTCGTCACGGAGCCGGTCGTCCCCGGCGTGCCCGGCGTCGTGCTCCTGGTGGTGGTCGTGGCCGTGCTCATGGTCGTGCTCGTGCTCGTACGCACTCATCGTCAGCTCCCCGAACGGTCCCCGATGACGTCCCTCACGGGGGCGCGGCCCGGCCCCCGGCCCCCAGCCTCCCCACCGGCCCGTGCCCCGTCCAGGCCCGCCCCCGGCCGCCGGGGGCACGAACCGCTGCCCGTTCGCGCAGCCCCTCGACACGCCGGGAAAAAACTTCGCGCGGGATGTCGAGAACCGGCGCGTGGCTCCGTCCCCGGTGCGAACACGGCCAAGAATGGGCCGTAGCCCACCGAGGAGACCACCATGGCCAAGTACCTGCTGCTCAAGCACTACCGGGGCGCGCCGACACCGGTGAACGACGTGCCGATGGACCAGTGGGAGCCGGACGAGGTGTCGGCCCACATGCAGTACATGCGCGACTTCGCCGCGCGACTGGAGGGGACCGGCGAGTTCGTGGACGCCCAGGCGCTCTCCCCGGAGGGCACGTTCGTGCGGTACGACGGCGAGGGACGGCCGCCGGTCACCGACGGGCCGTTCGCGGAGACCAAGGACCTGATCGCCGGCTGGATGGTGATCGACGTCGAGACCTACGAGCGGGCGCTCGAACTCGCCGGCGAGCTGTCCGCCGCACCGGGCGCGGGCGGGAAGCCCCTCCACGAGTGGCTGGAGGTGCGCCCCTTCTACGGCGTGCGGCCCTCGGCCACCGAGTGAACGAGTCGCTGCTCCGGCAGCTGGTGCCGGAGGTGATCGCCGTCCTCGTCCGCCGCGGAGCCGACTTCGCGGCGGCCGAGGACGCCGTCCAGGAGGCCCTGGTCGAGGCGGTGCGCGGGTGGCCGGAGCCGAAGGACCCCCAAGGGGTGGCTCGTCACCGTGGCCTGGCGCAAGTTCCTCGACGCGGTTCGGGCCGACACGTCCCGGCGGCGCCGGGAGGAGCTCGTCGAGGCCGAGCCCGCGCCCGGACCGGGCGCCGCCGTGGACGACACGCTCCTGCTGTACTTCCTCTGCGCGCACCCGTCCCTGACGCCGTCCTCCGCCGTGGCGCTCACGCTGCGCGCGGTCGGCGGTCTCACCACGCGGCAGATCGCCCGGGCGTACCTGGTGCCGGAGGCGACGATGGCCCAGAGGATCAGCCGCGCCAAGCGGACCGTCTCCGGCGTCCGCTTCGAGCGGCCGGGTGACGTCGCCACGGTGCTGCGCGTGCTCTACCTGGTCTTCAACGAGGGGTACTCGGGGGATGTCGACCTCTCGGCCGAGGCGATCCGGCTCACCCGCCGGCTGGTGGCGAGGACGGACCACGAGGAGGCGGCGGGGCTGCTGGCGCTGATGCTGCTCCACCACGCGCGGCGCCCGGCGCGGACCGGGCCCGGCGGCGAGCTCGTCCCCCTCGCGGAGCAGGACCGGAGGCTGTGGGACACCCGGATGATCGCCGAGGGCGTCGAGCGGCTCCGGACCGCCCTCGCCCGCGACCGCCTGGGCGAGTTCCAGGCCCAGGCGGCCGTCGCCGCGCTCCACGCCGACGCCCGGACGGCCGAGGAGACCGACTGGCCGCAGATCGTGGAGTGGTACGACGAACTCGTGCGGCTCACCGACAGTCCGGTGGCCCGGCTCAACCGCGCCGTCGCCGTGGGCGAGGCCGACGGCCCGCGCGCCGGGCTGGCCGCCCTGGCGGAGCTCGACCCGTCCCTGCCGAGGTACGCGGCCGTCGCCGCCTATCTGCGCGAGCGCGACGGCGATCCGGTGACCGCGGCGCGGCTCTACGTCGAAGCGGCCCGCTCGGCGCCCACGGTCCCCGAACGCGACCACCTCACGCGCCAGGCCGCCCGGCTCCACGCACGGCCGCGCCACGGCTGAGCGCGGTGGTCCCGGGCCCGGACGCGACTGTGCCCCACACCCGAGGGTGTGGGGCACAAGCGGGAGCGGGAACCAACGACCAGTCGGCCCTCCCTCCGTACTGCCCACCGTAGCGGCCGCGCGCCCCGGACAGCCCGATTCCGGGAGTACATGACCGGATCGAGTGACAGCCGGAGCAGGCAAGGCCGGAGCGAGGCCGGGTGGAGCGAGGCAGGTCGGAGCGAGGGCGGGTGGAGCGAGGGCGGGTGGGGTGGGGTCAGGCGGAGAAGGAGCCCAGGCCGCCGGGGACGTGGGTGCCGTAGCCGGGCTGGACGACCAGCGAGGGGCCCAGGCAGAACGGGTTGCCGTAGATCCGCACGGGCCCGTCCGTCTGGTTCGTCAGCACGTGCGCGACCGTGGGCAGCCGCTGGCAGCCGGCCGGGTCCCGGTACACGTCCAGGGGCTGGGCCTCGGTGGAGAAGACGACGACGTCGCCGGACGCGGCGGCCTGGGCGGGCCCGGCCAGGCCCAGCACCGCGCCCGCGGCGACCAGCGACATCAGAACGGCTCGTGTACGCATGGGACATCCTCATCGCAGAAGATCCCGCATCGGCGCGGGCTCGCTCCACAGCTACCGGGGCACCGGGCTCAAGATCCAATCGATCCGGGGGGTTTCACTCTCCAGGGTGAGCGGAACCCGCCTGGCGGAGTCGGCGCGTGACGCACCGGACGCCGGGGAGGGGCACGTCCGCCCGCTGACCCGGCACCGCCGGCGGCGGCTCAGGTGTGGTGCTGGACCACGCCGCGGGTGGAGAAGGGGACCGGGTCGCCGGTCGTGAAGTCGCCGGGCGGGATGCCGGGGTGGTGGCCCTGCTTCGAGTCGGGGTGGTCGGCGGCGGGGCTGAGGGTGAGGCGGGAGACGATGCGGTAGCGGTCGCCCCGGTAGAGCGAGTGGACGTACTCGACCGCGCGGCCCTCGGAGTCCGTGGTGAGGCGTTCGAAGAGGAGGGCGGGGGAGAACTCCGGGACGTCCAGGAGGTCCGCTTCGGCGCGGGTCACGACGGTGGGTTCGATGGACTGGACCGCCTCGCTGACCTGGATGCCGTGGTGGTCGCGGAGGTGCTCGTAGAGATCGCCCTGTTCGAGTTCCTCACTGGTCAGGCCGGGCGCGAGGTCGGCGCGGACGTGCAGGTGCTCGATGGCCATGGGGGAGCCGTCCACGAGGCGGAGGCGGGCGACGTAGAGGATCTCCGCGGCGGGGGAGACGCGGAGCTTGCGGCTGACGCGGGCGCCGGCCGGGAGGGTGCGGAACTCCAGGAGCCTGCTGGTCCACGCGCCGCCGGCCTGCGGGAGGCTGAAGGAGTTCCGGTCGGAGATCAGCTCCTGGGTGATCTTCTCCGCCGCCACGAACATGCCCCGGCCGTGCTCGCGGACCAGCAGTCCCGCGACGACCAGCTCGTCCACGGCCGCGCGCAGGGTGGGGCGTGACACGCCGAGCCTGGCGCAGAGGGTGCGCTCGGAGGGGATGGCGTCGCCCGGGCGCCTCGCCTCGATGAGTTCGAGGATCGCGTCACGGACCCGCTCGCGCTTGAGCATCGCGCCGGAGGCTGCCGCGTCGATCTCCATGTGGCTCTCGTTCGTCGTCGGGACGTTTGTGTTCGCTGGTCAACCATAACTGGTCTACTGGTCAGCTTTCAACGGGCGCCGCCGGTCCGGTGCCCGCTCTCCCTTCCGGTCGATGTCGGCGAAAAAGGCTCTGTGTTGCGGGGGTTGACGACGTCATTGGTCCATGCCACCTTCATCTCGCGCCAACTGGTAAACCTCTGACAGGTCAAGTGGTCAACTCGGGGTTTGCCTCTGTCTCCCTCCGTCTCGCTCTGTTCCCTCTGTCTCCCTTCGCTCTCCCTCCGTTCCCCCTGCTCCCCTGCTCCCCGAGGTGAATCGTGAAGCACCGCCCCCTTGCCCTGCTCGGCGCCCTGCTGCTGAGCACCGGCCTCGTCGCCTGCTCCTCGTCCGGTGACGACCCGGACGTCGGCGGACCCACCGTCCTCGACGTCTGGCTGATGCGCGACAGCGTCTCGGACGCCTTCCAGAAGGAGTTCGAGGCCGGCTTCGAGAAGGCTCACCCGGAGATCGACGTCAGGATCCAGATCCAGGAGTGGGAGGGCATCGGCGAGAAGGTCACCGCGGCCCTGGCCAGCAACGACGCCCCCGACGTCATCGAGGTCGGCAACACCCAGGTCGCCCAGTACGCGCAGAGCGGCGGACTGACCGACTTCACCGGCAGGGTCGACGACCTCGACGGCGACTTCTGGCTCGACGGCCTCGCGGAACCCGGCGCCTGGGACGGCAAGCAGTACGGCATCCCCTACTACGCCGCCAACCGCGTCGTGATCTACCGCACCGACCTCTTCCGGAAGGCCGGCGTCGACGCCGCCGCGATCAAGACGCGCGACCAGTGGCTCGCCGCCACCGAGAAGCTCGACGGGGACGGCGTCCAGGGCATCTACCTCCCCGGGCAGAACTGGTTCGCCCTCGCCGGCTTCATCTGGGACGAGGGCGGCGACCTCGCCCTCCAGGAGGGCGGCGGATGGAAGGGGGGCCTCGACAGTCCCGAGGCCACGCGGGCCATGGAGTTCTACAAGCGGCTCCAGGCGCTCGGCAAGGGCCCCAAGGACTCGGACGAGTCCCGCCCGCTCCAGGCCGAGGTCGTCGCCAAGGGGCAGATCGCCCAGGTCATCGCCACCCCGGGCGGCGCCAACGTCATCGCCCAGAACAACCCCGAACTCAAGGGCAAGCTCGGCTTCTTCCCCATCCCCGGCAAGACCGCCGACAAGCCCGGCGCCGTCTTCACCGGCGGCTCCGACCTCATCGTGCCCGCCGTGGCCAAGCACCAGGACGAGGCGTACACCTTCGTCAAGGAGCTCACCGGCGACGCCTGGCAGACGAAGCTCGCCCTCGCGATGAGCTACGTCCCCAACAAGACCACGCTCGCCACCGCCGTGGCCTCGGACCCGGGCGCGGCGGCCATGGCGGTCGGCGCCGCCAACGGACACGCCACCCCCAACACCCCGCAGTGGGCCGCCGTCGAGGCCAAGAACCCGATCAAGGACTACATGACGGCCGTCCTCACCGGGCGCGACGCGAAGACCGAGGCCGCCAAGGCGTCCCGGTCCATCACCACCGCGCTGAACAGCGGTTCCTGACGGATGACGAGCCGATCCGTCCGGCGGCCCGGGCACGCGCGCCGCCCCCTCGCCCTCGGCCCGTACCTGCTGATCGCACCCGCGGTCCTGGGGATGCTCTACCTCCTGCTCTATCCGTTCGGCCGGGCCCTGCTCATCTCCTTCCAGGACTTCGGACTGCGCCAACTGATACGCGGCGAGGCCGAGTTCGTCGGGCTGCGGAACTACCGGACCCTGCTGACCGACCCGGTCTTCTGGGAGGTCGTCCGCCGCACCTTCCTCTTCATGGCCGTCAACGTCGCCGCCATCATGATCCTGTCGACGCTGGTCGCCCTGATGACCGAACGCCTCGGCAGGATCGGCAGGACCGTGGTCCTCAGCTCGCTGGTGCTGGTGTGGGCGGTGCCCGTCGTGGCCGCCACCACCGTCTTCCAGTGGCTGTTCCACTCCGAGTTCGGCATCGTCAACGAGACCCTCACCGACCTCGGCTTCCACTCCTTCGAGGGGTACGCCTGGTTCGCCGACGGCCGCGCCGCCTTCACCATCCTCGTCGTCCTCATCGTGTGGCAGTCGGTGCCCTTCGCCGCCGTCACCCTCTACTCGGCCCTCACCACCGTCCCCGGGGAACTCTACGAATCCGCCCGTCTCGACGGCGCCGGCGGCCTGCGGATCTTCCGCTCGGTCACCTTCCCCCTCGTGCGGCCGATCTTCCTGCTCGTGCTCTCCCTCGAAGTGATCTGGACCTTCAAGGCGTTCGTCCAGATCTGGGTGATGACCCGGGGCGGCCCGGGCGACGCGACGACGATCCTGCCCGTGTACGCCGTGCAGACCGCCCTCGCCAACCAGCGCTACGACCTGGGCTCCGCCGCCTCCATGGTCACCGTCCTGCTCATGAGCGGCGTCCTCGTCCTCTCGTTCCGCCGACTCTTCCGCCAGGAGGGGGAGCACCTGTGAACACCACCCGCGGGCGCGCCCCGCAGCGCGCACTCCGCCGGCTCCCGCTGTACGCGGCGGCCACCCTGACCGTGACGGTCTGCCTCTTCCCCGTCTACTGGATGGTCGCCACCGCCTTCAAGCCGTCCCGCGACATCCAGTCGTACGAGCCCCGGCTGATCCCCGCCGAATGGACCTTCGACCACTTCCGCACCGCGGTGGGGGCCGACGGCTTCGGCCTCTTCTGGCGCAACAGCGCCCTGGTCACCCTCGGGGCCGTACTCCTCGCGCTGGTCGTCGCGCTCGGCGCGGCGTACGCCGTGGCCAGGCTGCGCTGGCGGGGCCGCCGCCAGTTCATGCTGGCGGTGTTCATCGCGCAGATGGCGCCGTGGGAGTCGCTGGTCATCCCCGTCTACATCATCTCGCGCGACACGAACATGCTCGACCGGCTGCCCACCCTCACGCTCGTCTACTTCATGATCACCCTGCCGTTCACGGTCGTGGTGCTCCGCGGCTTCATCGCCGGCATCCCGCCCGAACTGGAGGAGGCGGCCCAGGTCGACGGCTGCACCCGCGTCGGCGCCTTCCGGCGGATCGCCTTCCCCCTGCTCGCGCCGGGGCTGATGGCCACCTCGCTCTTCGGCTTCATCACCGCCTGGAACGAGTTCACCTACGCCAACTTCCTCATCATCAAGCAGCAGGACAGCCGGACGCTGCCGGTCTGGCTCTCCTCCTTCCAGACCACCTTCGGCACGGACTGGGGGGCGACCATGGCCGCCTCCACCCTCTTCGCCCTGCCCGCGCTGATCGTCTTCCTCGCCCTCCAGCGCCATGTGACCTCGGGCCTCACCGCCGGAGGCGTCAAGGGCTGACCGAAGCGACCACCACCCCCGTCCGCCTTCCGCGTCCCGCAGAGCACCGGAGTCAGAACCCGTGGACCTGCCCCCTCCCGCCCCCGCGCCCCCCCGCCCCGACCTCACCCTCGTCCCCCGCCCGACCCGGCTCTCCCCGCGCCCCGGCCGGTTCCGCGTCGACGACACCACCCGGCTGCGCGTCGCCGCCGGCGCCGAGAAGGCCGCCGACCTCCTGCGCGGCTACCTCGGCGCCGCCGTCGGGCCGCGCCTGGACCACGCCGACGACGGTGCCTTCGTCCTCGCCCTCGACCCCGCGCTCACCGGCCTCGGCGAGGAGGGGTACGGCCTGACCGTCTCCGCCCAGGGCGTACTGCTGCGCGCGGCCCGGCCGACGGGACTGCTGCGCGGCGTCCAGACCGTCCGTCAGCTGCTGCCGTACGAAGCCCTCGCCGCGCCGCCCGGCGGGGGAGTCGAACTCCCCGGCGTGGAGATCACGGACGTGCCCGCGCAGCCCTGGCGCGGCATGCTGCTCGACGTCGCCCGGCACTTCCAGCCCGTGTCGTACCTGCACCGCTTCGTCGACCTCCTCGCCCTGCACAAGCTCAACGTGCTCCAGCTCCACCTCACCGACGACCAGGGCTGGCGGATGCCGGTGGCCGCCCACCCCCGGCTCACCGAGATCGGCGGCCGGCGCACCGAGTCGATGGTCGGCCCCGCCGGCAGCGACCGCTTCGACGGCCGCCCCCACGGCGGCGCCTACACCCGCGCCGAACTCGCCGGCCTCGTCGCCCACGCCGCCGCCCGGGGCGTCACCGTCGTACCGGAGGTCGGCGTCCCCGGGCACGTGCGGTCCGCGCTCGCCGCCTACCCCGAGCTCGGCAACCGGCCCGGCCTGCCCCTCGACGTCTGGACCCACTGGGGCGTCTGCGCCAACGTCCTCGGCGTCGGCGACCACGTCCTCGACTTCTTCCGCACCGTCCTGGACGAGGTGATGGACCTCTTCCCGTCCCCGTACGTCCACATCGGCGGCGACGAGGTCCCCACGGAGGAATGGGAGTCCAGCCCGGAGGCCGTCGCCCGCGCCGCCCGGGAGGGGCTCGCCGGCCCGCGCGCCCTGCACGGCTGGTTCATGGGCAGGATGGCCGACCACGTCGTACGGGCCGGTCGCCGCCCGGTCGCCTGGGCCGAGGACGGCGCGGCGCTGCCCCCCGCCTGCACGGTGATGAGCTGGCGCACCCCCGAGCACGCCTGGGCGGCGGCACGCCGGGGCCACGACGTCGTCCACGCCGACCACCGGCGTACCTACTTCGACTACGCGCGAGGCCCCGGCCCCGGCGAACCGCCCGCCCAGCCCGGCCACACGATCGACCTGCGCTCCGTGTACGGCGTCGGCGCCGACCTGCTGCCGCCTCCCGGCGAGCCCGGTCTCGCCGGGAAGGTCCTGGGCGTCCAGGGGCAGCTGTGGACCGAGTTCGTGCCGACGCCCGGGCACATCGAGTACCTCACCTACCCCCGGCTGTGCGCCCTGGCCGAGCGGGCGTGGAACCCCGCCGACGACTGGCGGGACTTCCGCACCCGGCTGGACGGGCACCGGGCGCGGCTGTCCGCGCTCGGCGTCCCGCACGACGCCCCGGAGGACCGGACGGCGCACGTCCCCGCGTGAAGCGGCCCTCCCGGCACCACCCCGCACCTCCCGCACCCCCGAACCCTCCCGCCGGACGGCGGGAGCGAACGAAAGGAACCGTCGGATGAGAACCCGTACCACCAGCCGTTCCACCAGGGCGGCCCTCGCCCTGACCGCCCTCGTCGGCAGCGCGGCCCTGGCCACCCTTCCCCTCGCCACCGCCTCCGCCTCCTCCTCGGACGCGGCGGCCGCCGGGATCGCCGTCCAGTACCGCACCAGCGCCTCGGGTGCCACCGCGGACCAGAGCGAGCCGTGGCTCAAGGTGCGCAACACCGGCACCACCGCGGTGGAGTTGAGCCAGGTCAAGGTCCGCTACTACTTCAAGGCCGACTCCCCGACCGCCACGTACCGCTTCGCCTGCTCCTGGGCCGTCAGGGGCTGCTCGGCGATCACCGGCACCTTCGGCACCCTGGCCGCCCCCACCGCGACCGCCGACCGCTACCTGGAGATCGGCTTCACCCCGGCGGCCGGCTCCCTCGCCCCCGGCGCCGACACCGGCGACATGCAGCTGCGCTTCCACCAGACGAACTGGCAGACCCTGACCCAGGGCGACGACTACTCCTTCGGCGGCGCCCAGACCTCGTACGCCGACTGGGGCAAGGTCACGGCGCGGCTCGCCGGAGCGTCCGTGTGGGGCACCGCCCCCGCCGGCAACGAGCCGACCGACCCGCCGACCCCGACCGACCCGCCCACCGACCCGCCGGCCGGCGGCGCGACCCTCTTCGACGACTTCTCCTACACCTCCCACACCGACCCGGCCCTCGCCTCCCACGGCTGGAACGTCCGCTCCAACTCCGGCGGCCCCGGGGTCCCCGGCGCCACCTGGGACCCCTCGAAGGTCACCTTCGTCGCCCAGAGCGGCAACACGGTGATGAACCTGGAGACCTCCAGCGCCGGCACCGGTGCCACCACCACCCACACCGAGGTCCTCACCAAGGCCACCAAGTTCAGGAACGGCACGTACGCGGCCCGGGTCAAGTTCTCCGACGCGCCCAAGTACGGCCCCGACGGCGACCGGATCGTGCAGACCTTCTTCACCATCAACGACCTCAAGGCCCCGATGGCCGACGACTACGCCGAGTACGACTTCGAGTACCTCCCGAACGGCGGCTGGGGCGAGCCGGCCAACATCCTCTACACGACCTCCTGGGAGACCTACAACCCCGACCCCTGGCAGGCGGTCAACCAGCACAGCGAGAGCCGCACCAGTTTCGCCGGCTGGCACGACCTGGTCGTCACCATCGACGACAGCCGGATCACCTACTACGTCGACGGCGCGGTCTTCGGGACCCACGACGCCGCCTACCTGCCCGAGCGGCCCATGTCCATCAACTTCAACCAGTGGCTGATCGACCTCAACGGCCAGCCGTCCACCACCCCGCGCGCCTACGACCAGCAGGTCGACTACGTCCTGCACGTCAAGGACCAGGTCCTCACCCCGGCCCAGGTCTCCGCGAAGCTCGCCTCGCTGCGCGCCGCGGGCACCACCTTCGTCGACGAGGTCCCGGCCTCCTGACCCCACGCGAGGGCAGGGCGGGACCCGCCGAAGCGGATCCCGCCCTGCCCGGACGCCGTCCCTAGGCGGCCTTCGCCTCCGCGGGCGGTTCGTCGGTCAGGACGAGGGCCTTCGCCCTGCGGAACTCCTCCTCCGTGATGTCGCCGCGCGAGCGCAGCTCGGAGAGCCGGGCGAGCTCGTCGACGCTGCTGCGCCGCTCGGTGCCCCCGGCGGTCTTGCGGATGTACGCGTCGAAATCCTGCTGCTGGGCGCGCGCCTGGGCGATCTCGCGGCGGCCCATGTTCTTCCCGCGGGCGATCACGTACACGAGGACGCCGAGGAACGGCAGCAGGATGACGAAGGCCAGCCAGCCCGCCTTGGCCCACCCGTTCATCTCGTGGTCCCGGAAGATGTCCATGATGATCCGGAACAGCAGGATGAACCACAGGATCCACAGGAAGAACCAGAGCATGCTCCAGAACACGCTGAGGAGTGGATAGTCGTAGGCCAGGTACATGTTCTTCTCCGTTCTGCGAACCACGGGGCCGCGGGGCCGCCTGTGCGGCGCCGGCGCCGTGCCCGGCTCAGGCCGAGGTGTGGGTGTCCGGACCGTCCGTGATCCCCGCCTTGCGCAGGGCGGAGCGCCAGGCCAGGGCGAGCGCGGTCTCGGCGAGGCCCAGCAGCACGAGCCAGAGGCCGAGCAGCCGGGTCAGGATCCGGGCCGATTCGGCCGGCATCGCCAGCACCACGATCCCGGCCGCGATGCCGAGGACGGCGACCGCGAGGACCAGGCCGCGGTGCGGCAGGTTCTTGCTGGAGAGGGCTCCGTACAGGGTGACGACGCCGGAGACCAGCCAGACCGCGCCCACCACGAGGGAGAGCGCGCCGACCGTCTGGAGCGGATGACGCAGGCACAGCACGCCGCCCAGCACGAACAGGACGGCCACGAGCAGCCCCGGCAGCCGCTCGCCGGCCTCGCGGCGGCCGAAGACCGTGACGAACCGGAAGCCGGCGGACACCAGCAGGTAGAGCCCGATCAGCACCCCCAGGACGTGGAGGGTCACATCGGGCCAGACCAGCGCCAGGACGCCCGGCACGAGCGTCGCCACCGCGCCGCCGAGGAGCCAGAGCCACGACCGTGCCAGCCGTGCCAGCTGGTCCTCCGGATCGGGGGCGGTCGCGGTACGGGCAGTCGGGTGGTGGGGTCCGCCGGGGGGCGGAGCCCCGGATGAAGAGGCCATGTCTCCTCCTCCCGCGCCGAAGGGCGGTCGCGTACGCGGCGGGTCACGGGACCGGGCGGCGCGACCGTACGCGGGCCACGCCCGAAGAAACCGACGGATATCTCCGTTACATCCGATATGTGGCGTATTGAACGTACCCTGCGGCGGACCGGCTGTCTCGCGGAGAGTCAACGGCGGGACACGGAGCAGGACGACGGCCCGCCCTGCCGCCCTACTCCGCCCGCACGGCCGTGGCGGTGCGGGCCCTCGCGGCCCAGCCGGCGGGCGGCAGGGCGCCCAGCACGGCGATGACCAGGCCGCCGAGGACGAGCGGCACCACCTCGGCCGCGCCGTAGACGGCGACGACGGAGCCGGGCAGGCGCAGCCCCACGCTCTCGCCCATCGCGGGGAGGACCCGGCCGTGCAGCGTCACGCCGAGCGGGACCCCCACCACCCCGGCGGCCAGCCCGGTCACGACCACCGAGGTGAGGACCATCGTGACGGTCTGCCGAGGCGTCATGCCGAGCGCCTTGTGGACACCGATCTCCCGCACGCGCTCCCGCGTGTCGAGCAGGACGCCGTTCAGCACACCCAGCGCGGCGACCGCCACCAGCATCAGCGTGAGGCTCACGGAGAGCGCGCCGAGCGTGAGGACCATGTCGCTGTTCCCACCGAGCCCGCCGGCCCGCGCGGTGGCCCCCGAGGACGCCAGTTCCGCGTTGAGTCCGTCGACGTAGGAGGCGACGTCGGTCCCCGGTACGACCGCGATGTGGTGGCTCGCCCGCGCAAGGTCGGGGAGCACCGCCGACAGGTCCCGGCGCGGGAGCCCGGGACGCGCCGCGGTGAGGGTCGCCACGTCGGTGAAGACCTGCATGCCGTCGTTGCGGGGGTCGAGGACCTCGCCGACGATCCGGACCCGGACGGGCCCGGCGGGTCCGTCCAGGGTGACGGTGTCCCCGGCACGGGTGCCCGTGGCGGACAGGAAGGGAGAGGGGACCACCGCCTCGCCGGGCCGCTCGATCCAGCGGCCCGAGACCATCGTGTAGCCGCCCCAGGAGGCGTCGCCGGTGAAGGCGACGACGTCCACGATGCCGGTCAGGCCGGATACCGTCGCCCGCACCGTCGCCGCGCTGTAGTGCCTCGCGGTACCCGGCGCGGCCTCCACGGCCCGGGCGATCCGGGCGGGATCGGGCGCGGGCGGGCGCTCGGCGCGGACCCCGCCGGGCCCGAAGTCCGGCGGCGGCGCGGGCACGACGACGTCGGCCGCGTCGTGTGCCTTGGCCTTCATCACCTGACCGAGCGAGGCGCTCATCCCCACCGTGAACGTCACGGCGACGGTGCCGAACAGGATCGCCGCCCCCATGGCCAGTGCCCGGGCGGGCCGGGCGAACGGCCGGGCCAGGCCCAGGGCCACCGGCCGCGGCAACGGCAGCCGACCGGCCGCACGGGCCGCCCACCGGCCGCGCCCGGCCGAAGCGGTACGCCCGACGGCGAGCGCGTCGACGGTACGCAGCCGCCCGGCCCGCCAGGCACTCGCCCAGGCCGTCACCGCCACCAGACCGAGGACCCCGGCGACCACCGCCACGTCGACCCACGGCGCGACCACCAGGGACGGGGTGCCGTAGACCTCCCCGGCCTCGGCCAGGATCGGCACGGCCAGCAGGAGGCCGGTGAGGAGACCGAGCGCGGTCCCGACGGCGGCCGGCACCAGAGCCTGGCCCACGTACGCCCGCACGACCTGAGCCGGCGTGAAGCCGACGGCCTTGAGGATGCCGATGCGGCGCGTCGCCGTGCCGACCGCGGACGCGACGACGTTGCCCACGATGAGCACCGACATCACCAGGCCCAGGGCGCCGAACGCCATCAGGAAGGGGACGTAGACGGCGGTGTCCTGCTCGGCGGACTCCCTGACGGTGAGCCACGACTGCCGGCCGACGGCCGCCCCGGGGGGCAGGCCCTCCGTCACCGCCTCGCCGGCCGCGGTCACCGCCGCCGCCGTGTCGGCGCCGGTGAAGCGGTAGAGCATCTGGAAGCCGGACGTGCCGGAGGCGGCGAGCGCCGGCATCTGGGACGGAACCACCCAGGCGTCCGCGGTCTCCGTGACCGAGCGCCCCACGCCGACCACCGTCAGAACCGGACGGCCGGGCAGGCCGGGGAACGAGACCTCCGCACCCAGGACCGCCGCGAGCGGGGAGCCGACGGCCAGGACGACCTCGCCGGAGCGCGCGGCCCACCGCCCGTCGAGCAGCGCCACCGCGTCCACGTCGCGGCCGGGATCGCCCCGGCCGACCACGGTCATCGGCCATCCGTCCCCGGGCCCCTCCGAGCGGGGGACGACCGTCGCCGTACGGAACGGCCCGGCCGCGGCGCTCACCCCCTCGGCGCGCGCCGTCCCCGACAGCGGCCCGGCGCCCACCTTCCCCGCGTCGAAGCGCACGGACAGGTGCGCGCCGCGCTGTCTGGCGAAGGCGTCGTCGAAGGGCGCGCCCGAGACCGCCAGCAACGATCCGCCGAGGACGGAGGCGGCCACCGCCATCATCGTGGCCAGCGCGATCACCAGTGTCTGCACCCGGCGCCGCCGCACGCCCGCGCGGACCACCGTGCCGAGCGCGCTCACCGGGCGGCCCCCGACCGGACGTCCTCGGCGATCCGGCCGTCGGCGATCCGCACCGTACGGTCCGTGCAGGACCGGGCCAGCGCGAGGTCGTGGGTGACCACGACGACGGTCTGTCCCTCCGCGTGGAGGTCGGAGAGCAGTCGGCTCACCTCCTGTCCGGCGGCCGTGTCCAGGGCCCCGGTCGGCTCGTCGGCCAGGAGCAGCGCCGGCCGGTTCATCAGCGCCCTGGCCACCGCGACGCGCTGCCGTTCCCCGCCGGACAGCCGTCCCGGGTAGGCACCGCCGTGCCGCCCGATGCCCAGCAGCTCCAGGAGTTCGGCCGCCCGTCGCTCCGCGCGGCCCCGCGCCGCGCCGGCGAGCCGCGCGGGCAGGGCGACGTTGTCGAGGACGGTCAGGTCGTCGAGCAGGTGGAAGAACTGGAACACCATGCCGATCCTCGACCGCCGGTAGAGCGCCGCCCCGGCCTCGCCCAGCCGGTCCACCCGCACCCCGTCCACGCTGACGGTCCCGGTGTCCGGCCGGTCCAGACCCGCGATCAGGTTGAGCAGCGTCGACTTGCCACTGCCCGAGGGGCCGACGATCGCGACCGCCTCGCCCCGACGCACCGTCAGCGACACCTCGTGCAGGGCGGGTGGCCCGTCGTCGTACCGACGGCTCACCTCACGCATGTCGATCACCGGCAGGGTCATGGGGGTCTCCTCGCGGGACGCGGATCGGGGCAGGACGGCCGTGGTCGGCTGCCCGAACGCTAGGAGCGGCCCCCGGCCGCCCGCGTCGGCCGCCCGGACCCTGTGTGGTACCGCGCTGGGACCAGTACCGGAGACGTCATCCCCGAGATGTAGGCGACCGATGTACGCCGAGCCGCGGAAACGGCCGCGCAGGCGGATCCGCCGGCCTCGCGCGACGGCGAGAATGAACCGGTGACGGAGCCACGGACGATGCCGGGAAGACTGCGGGACACCGCCCGCGGGGCGTTCCGCGACCTCAGGGTCCCGAGCGGACCACCGCCGCGGCCTACCCGCCGGGCCTGGCGCTTCGACGTGCTGACGGCCCTGCTCCTGGGCGTCGTCACGGTCTACTACGGCATCGACAACGTCGGCGTCGTCGTGGTGCGCGAGATCGCACCCGGCACGGAGCGGGTCGTCCTGGCGCGCCCCTCGGGCCCCGGCGGCCTGGCCCTCATGGTGACCCTCGCCGCCGTCGCCTCGGGCGCGCTGGCGTTCCGCCGCCACCGGCCCCTCGCCGTGCTGTGCGTGGTGACCGCCGCGACCCTGGCCACCCCGCAGAGCGTCCTGCGCCTGACCTTCTACGCCTTCGTCATCGCCGTCTACAGCGCCGCCGTGTACAGCCCCTACCGTGTGGCGACCCTGGCCGCCCTGCCCCTGGCGGTCCTGCTCGTCGGCACCTCGGGGAACTCGGTGACGCCCATCGTCCCGAACGAGTACATCGCCCTGCTGATCCTGATCCCGATGGTGATGGCGGCCGTGGGCCTGCGCACCTGGAAGCTCCGCACCGACGAGGGCCGCGCCCGGCTCTCCGCCCTGGAACGCGAACAGGCCGAGGCGCTGCGCAGGGCCGTCGAGCACGAGCGGGCGCGGATCGCCCGCGAACTGCACGACGTCGTCACGCACAACGTCAGCGTGATGATCATCCAGGCGGGTGCCGCCCGCACGATCATGGGAACCTCCCCCGAGCAGGCCGGCGAGGCGCTGCTCGCCGTCGAGGCGGGAGGACGGGCGGCCATGACCGAACTGCGCCACGTCATGGGCCTGCTGACCATGACCGACGAGGACGGGGACGAGGACCGGGACGGCACCGGGGACCTGGCCGGCCACGAGGCGGAACTGGCCCCGCAGCCCGGCCTGGACCAGTTGGACACGCTCGTGGCACGGGTCAGGAACGCCGGGCTGCCCGTGCACCTGACGGTGACCGGACCGCCCCGGCCCCTCCCGCCGGGACTCGAACTCGCCGCCTACCGCGTGGTCCAGGAAGCGCTGACCAACACCGTCAAGCACGCGGCGGGCGCCACCGCCGCCGTCACCGTCGAGTACCGGCCGGACCGGCTCCGGGTGGAGGTCACCGACTCCGGCGGTCACCCGACCACGGGCACCGGGAGCGGCCGGGGCCTGATCGGCCTCCGTGAACGCCTCGCCGTCCACGACGGCACCCTGCACGCCGGCCGGCGCCTGACCGGCGGCTACCGTGTGGAGGCCCTCATCCCCCTGGAGACACCATGACCCGGCCGCTGCGCGTGCTCCTGGCCGACGACCAGACCCTGGTCCGCACCGGATTCCGCCTGATCCTCGGCGTGGACGGCATCGACGTGGTCGCCGAGGCGACCAACGGGGCCGAGGCGGTCGAGGCCGTCCGCCGCACCCGCCCCGACGTCGTCCTCATGGACGTACGGATGCCCGAGATGGACGGCCTGGAGGCCACCCGCCGCATCCTCTCCGGAGCCCCGGACGCCACCGACGCCCCCCGCGTCATCATCCTGACCACCTTCGACCTCGACCGGTACGTCTACGCGGCCCTGTCCGCCGGCGCCAGCGGCTTCCTCCTCAAGGACGTCACCCCCGAGCAGCTGACGGCGGCGGTCCGCACCGTCCGCACCGGCGACGCCCTCCTGGCGCCCGCCGTCACCCGCCGCCTCGTCCGGCGCTTCACCCGCCGCGACGCCGGCACCGTCGCCCTCCACCGCGACCTCGCCGCGCTCACCCCGCGCGAACTGGAGGTCCTCGGCCTGCTGGCCCGCGGCCTGAGCAACGCCGAACTCGCCGCCCGCCTCCACCTCGCCGAAGCGACCGTCAAGACACACGTCGCCCGCATCCTCGCCAAACTCGGCCTGCGGGACCGCGTCCAGGCCGTCATCGCCGCCTACGAGACAGGACTGGTCAGCGCCGGTGGCAGCCCCGACGAGCGGGCCGACGGGCACCCCGACGAGCCGGCGTAGTCCACGGGGATCCGGCGGCGCGGTGATTAGGGTGGTTCCGGGCAGGGGCGCGGGCGTCGCCCGGCAGCCCCGATGGTCCCGGTGACTCCGGGTCCCGGTGGTCCTCGGGAGAGGGAGAGGCACGATGAGCGGCGCTGGGCCGGGTTCGGTTCGGGACGGGGGAGCGGTGTCGGGGGTCGTACCCGCCGCGGTGCGCGGGGCGCTCGGCGCGGCGGGGGCCCTGGCCGCGCTGGCGGTGGTCGTGCTCGGACTGTGGGTCGGGGGGGACGGCGTGCCCGGCAGGGCGGACGTGTGGGCGGGGGGCGTTCTGGACGCCACGGCGCCGTCCTGGCGGACGGCCGCCGAGGCCACGGACTTCCTGGGAGAGCCGCTGGGGGCGGTCGTGCTGGTCGGGGGCACCGTGACCGGGTGTCTTCTGCTGCGGTGGCCGCGCGCGGCGGCGCTCGTCGTGGCCGCGGTCGGGACGGCGGTGGCGGCGACGACGCTGCTCAAGCCCGTCGTGGGACGGACCATCCACGGCGGCTACCTCGCCTTTCCCAGCGGGCACACCGCCTTCCTGACCGCGTTCGCGCTCGTGGTGGCGCTGCTCGCGACCGGGCGCCTCGGCCTCGGCCGGCCGGCCGGGACGGCACTCGTTCTCGGGGCGGGGCTGGCGGCCGGCGCCGCCATGGGATGGGCCCAGGTCGTCCTGGACGCGCACTACCCGACCGACGTCCTCGGCGGCTGGTGCACCGCGCTCGCGGTGGTGCCGGCCGTCGGCTGGGCCGTCGATCGGGTCGCCGGCGCCGCCCGGTGGGGGCGGCGCTGACCGCGCGTCACACCGGCCCTACGCCAGCCGGCGGAACACCGGCTTCACCGGCCGTCCGGTCAGCCAGGGGGTGGGGTCGGCGGCGTCCAGCGCCTTCCGGTAGACCGCGCACGCCTGGGCCACCACGTCGACGGTGTGGTCGATGTCCGCGTCGCTGAGGGCGCTGCTCACCACGAAGGACGGCGCCAGGACCCCGCCCGCGAGGAGCCGGTGCAGGAACAGGGTGCGGTACTCCTGCGACGGCTGCCCCCGCTGGTCGAGGGTGGCGAAGACGAGGTTGCTCGGGCGGCCGCGGACGACGAGGTGGTCGCCGACGCCCATGGCGGCCGCGGCCTCGCGGACCCCGGCCGCCAACCGCTCGCCCAGGGCGTGCAGCCGTGCGCTGACGCCCTCCTCGACGTAGGTGCTCTGCACGGCCATCGCGGCGGCCAGCGCGTGGGTCTCCGCGCCGTGCGTGGTGGACAGCAGGAAGACCCGCTCGCCGGAGTGGCGCAGGCCGCCCCGCTCCATCAGCTCGCGGCGGCCGGCCAGCGCGGAGACCGCGAAGCCGTTGCCGAGGGCCTTGCCGAAGGTCGAGAGGTCGGGGACGACGCCGTACAGCCCCTGGGCGCCCGCCTCGGACCAGCGGAAGCCGGTGATCATCTCGTCGAAGACCAGCACGCACCCGTGCCGGTCGGCCAGTGCGCGCAGCCCGGCGAGGTAACCGGGGGGCGGCTCGGCCTGGGTGGCGGGTTCGAGGATCAGGCAGGCGATCTCGCCCTCGTACCGGGCGAGCAGTTCCTCGGTGGCGGGCAGGTCGCCGTACGGGAACCGGACGGTGAGGTCGGTGGTCGCGGCGGGGATGCCCGCCGGCATCGGCGTGGTGCCGATGAACCAGTCGTCGACCGAGAAGAAGGGGTGGTCGGCGCAGACGGCCACCCGCGCGCGTCCGGTGACGGCGCGGGCGAGGCGGACCGCCGCGGTCGTGGCGTCGGAGCCGTTCTTCGCGAACTTCACCATCTCCGCCGTGGGCACGGTGGCCAGGAAGCGCTCCGCGGCCTCGATCTCCACCACGGACGGCCGGACGAAGTTGCTGCCGCGCCCCAGCTCCCGCCGCACCGCCTCGACGACGCGCGGGTGGGCGTGGCCGAGGCTGACCGACCGCAGGCCGGAGCCGTACTCGACGTAGCGGTTGCCGTCGACGTCCCACACATGGGCGCCGTGGCCGTGGCTGATGACCGGGGCCAGGTGCTCGGGGTACTGGTCGTCGCCCTTGGCGTAGGTGTGCGCGCCCCCGGGGACCAGGGCGTGCAGGCGCTCGTTCGCCGCCCGCGACCGGGGCAGCTCGAACCCGTCGGTGTCCATGTCCCGCCTCACCTCCCCAGCCGCTTCAGGACGTCGGCGAGGCTCGGCGCCTCCTGGTCGCGCCGGGACACCGAGGTGACCGGCAGCGGCCAGGGGATGGCGAGGTCCGGGTCGTCGAAGGCGATGGTCACGTCCTCGGACGGGTCGTGCGGGCGGTCGATGCGGTACGAGACGTCGGCCGGGCCGGTGAGCGCCTGGAAGCCGTGCGCGCATCCCGCCGGGACGTACAGGGTCGCCTGCGTCTCGCCGGACAGCTCGAAGAAGGCCCGGCCCAGGTAGGTCGGCGAGTCGGCCCGCAGGTCGACGACGACGTCGAAGACCCTGCCGTACGAGCACCGCACCAGTTTCGCCTCGCCGGCGCCGGAGCGCAGGTGCATCCCGCGCAGCACGCCCTTGACCGAACGGGACAGGCTGTCCTGGA
Organism: Streptomyces sp. NPDC056503; assembly: GCF_042794995.1. NCBI lineage: Bacteria > Bacillati > Actinomycetota > Actinomycetes > Kitasatosporales > Streptomycetaceae > Streptomyces > Streptomyces sp. NPDC056503. The sequence goes on along the minus strand of NZ_JBHTST010000002.1, from coordinate 42,806 downwards.
CGAAGGCGTCCGGGTCGAGGCCCACCGAGCGGACGACCTCGGCGTCGAAGGTGCGGCAGAAGGAGCCGCGTTCGTCGGTGTACGGCGTCGGTTCGAAGAGGTGGGCGCCGGCGATCGCCGGGACTTCGGTCGCTTTCATGAGGCCTTCCGCAGGGTGGGGGCAGGGGCGGGGGTGCGGCCGCCGGCCGGGAACAGGGCCGCGGTCAGGGCGGTGAAGTGGCGGGCGAGGCCGCGCGCGGCGGCCTCGTTGCGCTCGGCGAGGGTCCGGCGCAGTTCGGCGGCGTGCTTCTCGAGCGCCCGGAACCGTTCGAGCAGCAGGTCGGCGTCGACCTCGCGCGCCGGATGGCGGTACTCCCCGAGGCCCATGCTCTCCATGAGCGCGTCGCTCTTCGCGGCGTAGCTGAGCGCGAGGGTCGGCGTTCCCGTCCGCAGCGCGCAGACCAGGTTGTGGTAGCGGGTCGCCACCACCGTCCCGGCCGCCGCCGTCTCCGCCATCAGCTCGGCCAGCGAGCCGGCCTCGGCGGCGGTGACCAGCGGCGAGTCCACCGCGTCGAGGATCGCGGCGACCACCGGCGCGTCGCAGGCGTCGCCGGTGAGCAGCCGGACCCGCCTGCCCTCCTCGGCCAGGGCGCGGACGAAGCGGGTCGTCCCGTCGACGTAACGGCGGTGGATCTCCTCGGCCACCGCCCGGTCGTCGTTGCCGCCGTGGAAGTCCATGACGCCGACGCAGACCGTGCCCGGAGTGCCCGGCCGGTCCGCCGGGGGAGCGGGCGGTGCCGGCAGGGCGAACGCGAGGTCCGGGTGGACCGCGTCGCCCGTGGTGTCCACGCCCATCGCCCGCATCGCGTCACGCGACAGCACGTCCCGGTAGGAGCGGTACGCGGCCAGCCGCGCCGACCAGCGGACCAGGGCGCGGGTCGGCCGGTCGGCGATCGGGGCGGCGCCGACGCCGACCAGCGCCACCGGGGTACGCAGCAGCCGGCCGCTCGCGCAGAGCAGGAGGAGGGAGTACGGGAAGCCCCACGGCCGCAGCGGCAGCGTGGCCTCCAGGACGCCCATGCCCGGCACGATCACCAGGTCGTGCCGGCGCACCCAGGCGGCGGTGCGGACGGCGTCGACGAGCTTGCCCAGCCCCTTCCCGGCGACCGCGCCCGCCCGCGAGGCGGTCCGGTACTCCCCGCGGTACCAGTGCAGCCGGGTCGCGGGGATGCCGAACCGGGCGGTGACGGTCGCGGGGCCGCCGCACAGCGCGTCGACGACCGCCGTCGGGTGCTCGGCGCGGAGGAACCCGAGCACGGCTTCGAGCGAGCCGTCGTTGCCGAGGTTGCCGGAGCCGAGCAGCCCGAAGACGCCGACGCGCACGGGGGTCACCGGCGCCCGCCCTCGCGCCCGGCGACCAGGGCGTCGACGGAGACGGTGAGCTTGGCCGGGTCGACCGGGGCGCGGTCCTCGACCCGCTCGCCGGCGCCCGGCCGGGCCCGGCTGGCCGCCCAGTCCGCCAGGTGGCGGTAGCAGGCGCGCCGGTCGGCGGGGGAGAGCGGCGCCCGCCGGATCGCCGCGACGAACCCCCAGACGTACTCGGCGAGCAGCCGCGGCGTCGGGTGCAGCGGCCCGGCCCGGCGCGGGTCCAGGTTGACGCAGCGGGAGCGCTTGGAGGGGTTCGCCCGCTCGGCGCGGGTGGGGTGGTCGCGGCGGAAGTACAGCAGCTCCGGCACCTGGTGGAAGGGGCCGTTGAGGCCGATCTCGGCGACGAAGGTGCGGTCCGCGTGGTGGTAGCTGTCGTGCGGCCGCACCCGGCGCAGCACGTCGGCGCGGATCACGCCGTAGAAGTCGTCGCCGCCGGGCTCGAACAGCATGCTGCGGAAGCGCTCGGGGGCGTGCGGCGAGGCGGTGGCGAGCCCGTACTCGTACGGGACCTTCACCTGGCCGTCGCCGTCGATGACGGCCTGGTCGGCGTGGGCGAGGATCACCTCCGGCCGCTCGTCCAGGGCCTCCACGCAGCGCCGCAGCAGGTCCCTGGCGTACAGGTCGTCGTGCGAGGCCCACTTGAACAGTTCGCCGCGGCACTCGGTGAAGACGTAGTTGTGGTTGGGCGCCGCCCCGATGTTGCGGGCCAGCCGGAGGTAGCGGATGCGCGGGTCCCGCGCGGCGTACGCGCGGCAGATCTCCTGGGTCCCGTCGGTCGAGGCGTTGTCGGAGACGACCAGCTCGAAGTCCTCGTAGGTCTGGCCGAGGAGGGCGTCGAGGGATTCGGCGAGGTACTCCTCGCCGTTGTAGACGGGCAGGCCGATGCTGAGCCGGGGGCCGGCGGTCATGATGTCCTCACTTCACGGAACTTCGCGGAACTTCGCGGAACTTCGCTGGATCTCTCGGGACGTGACAGCTCTCGGTACGTGACGGGACGGAGGGGACTTCACGGGGCTTCGCGGACCGGGTCGTGGTGGTGCTCGCGCAGGGCGGACCGCAGCTGGAGCCACCACACGGCCGAGCTGCCGAGGGTCGCCGCGGCGACGCCCCAGGCCGAGCCGACCGCGCCGGCGGCCGCCGCGCCGCCGAGACCGCCGGCGGCGTAGCAGGCGGAGGCGAACAGCTGGGCGCGCAGGCTGCGCCGGGCCGCGCCGAGCGCGCGCAGCCCGGCCGCGGCGCCGGTGCCGAGACCGGCGCCCGCGACCCCGAGCGCGGCCGGGACGACGAGCTGCGCGGCGGAGTGCCAGACGCCGCCGAGGACCAGCTCCCCGGCCCGGTCCGGCACCAGGAGCAGCGCCGCGCCCCAGACGAGCGCGGCGACGGCCTGCCCGCCGCCGAGCAGGAGGCAGAACCTGCCGAGCCGGTGCGGGGCCCGCTTGAGGACCCGCGCCGCCTCCGCCACGGTGACCAGGGACAGACCCATCAGCACGGCGAGGAACGGGCCGAGGAGCAGCTCGGCGCCCCGGACCGCGCCCACCGCGCCGACCCCGGCGAGCGCGCCGAGCCCGTACGCCCGCAGCTGGCCCGCGCCGCTGAGGCTGACGTTCTCGACGAGGTACCGGTAGCCGAGGTCGCTCTGCTCGCGCAGCCAGCCGCGCGCCTCGGCCACCCGGGGGCGGATGCCGGACTGGAGACAGCCGTACGCGGCGGCGACCGCGGCGGACCCGCCCCAGGCGAGCAGGAAGGCGGCCACGCCGCCCACCCGGGCCGCCACCACCAGGGCGGGGACGAGCGCGACGCCCCACACCACGTCGTTGACGAACGCCTTGCGTCCGTCACCGGCGGCGAAGAACGCGAACCGCCAGGCGTCCTGGAGCAGCAGCGCGGGCAACACGACCCCCAGGCAGGCGAAGGCCGCCCCCACGCCGCCGCCCAGGGCGAGCCCGGCCGCCAGGCACACCGCGCCGACGGCGGTGCCGACGCCGAGCGCGGCGCCCGACGACCGGGCCGTCGCCGACCGCCAGGACGCCGCGGGCACCGCGCTGAAGCGCACCACCAGCGGATCGGTGGCGACGCCCCGGGAGACGTTGAGGACCACGCCGTACGTCACCCAGGCGAGGCTGAAGACGCCGAACGCGGCGAGGCCCAGCGAGCGGGCCACGTAGATGCCCACCGCGAAGTTGGTCATGCTGGAGGCCGCCTGGTCGGCGAGGCCCCAGGACAGCCGGCCGGCGAGCGCCCGTCGGCCGGACCCCCTCACGGGGGCCTCCTCCTTCTCCTCCTCCTCGGTGGTCACCGGCCTCACGCCTTGATCAGCCCGGCGCCGCGCAGCGCGTCGGCCGCGGCGGCCACGGTGTCGAACGGCAGCCCGGACCGCTCCGCGACGTCCAGCAGACCGAGCTCGCCGTCGGAGAGGCTGAGCACCCACAACATGGCCAGCTGGGCCTGCTTCGCGTCGCTGCGGCCGCCGAGCGAGTCGTACAACCCGCGCCGGCCGAGCTGCGGCTCGCCGTACGGCGAGAGGTTGACGTACCGGCGGTTGCGGTCGAGCACGGCGAACGCCTCGCGGCAGACGGCGAGGGTGTCCTCCATCGCCTCCGGCGAGACGAAGTCCGGGTCGTCCGCCGACGTGTGGTACTCGGGGTAGCCGCCGTACGGCGTCCGGCTGAGCGAGCCCACGCCGAGGTCGAACCCGGGCGAGCAGTACTGCCGCTCGTCATAGCCGTACGGAGTGAACCCGACGATGTCGTGCGGGCGCTCGGACGCGGTCAGGACGTGCCTCAGCACCCGGTCGATCTCCGCGTCGCCGCGCCTGCTCCGCTTGTACGTCAGCCGGCCCCGGTCGCCCGCGCAGGCCAGCACCAGGCCGTGCTTGACCCGGTCGATCCGCTCGGCGTTGCGGGCCAGCCAGGTGATCGCCCCGATGGTGCCGGGCGCGAAGACGAACCGGTAGGTGTAGTACGGCGTCCCCTCCGCCAGGGCCCGGGCCAGGAAGGTCGCCACGGCGATCCCGGCCAGGTTGTCGTTGGCCAGCGACGGGTGGCAGACGTGGCTGGAGACGATGACCTCGTCGGCGACCTGCCCGGGGACCACGTGCTCGGCGTAGGTGAGGTGCCCGTCGGCGAGCGTGGAGTCGATCCGTACCTCGTACTCGCCGTCCGGCAGCGCGTCGAGGGTCTCCTGCGCGAGGCAGAACCCCCACTCCGGCTTGTAGTAGCTGGTGCGGTACGGCACCAGGCCCGGCTGGTCCGGCAGCGTGTACAGGTGGTCGCGCAGCTCGGACAGCGGCATCGTCGCGGCCACCGGCACGCTGTAGCCGAGCACGTGGAGGCTGGACGCGGCGAAGTCGACGACCCGCCGGCCGGCGGAGTCGGCGACGTACGCGTCCCGGATGTTCCACTCCTGCGGCACCGTCCAGTCGAGCACCCGCGTCCCGGTCGGCACCTCGTGCGTCCGGAGCGGGAGGTACTCGCCGACGATGTCCAGGGTGGCGCGGACCCCGTCGCCCGTGATGCTCCGGCACAGCGGGTACAGCCGCTTCACCAGGGCGTGCATCTCCTCCCCGGGCGTCGTCATCGGCGCCACCGCAGGGTGTCGTCGACGGTGCCGGCGCCGGACGCCGCGCGGAGCACGGCGAGCCGGGTGAAGCGGCGCTCGAAGTCCTCGCGGTCCAGGGCGTGTTCGCGGTAGGCGTCGGCGAGTTCGAGCGCGCCCCGCTTCACCGTCCACTCGCAGTCGAAGCCGGGGATCGCCGCCCGGAAGCGGGAGAAGTCCACCCGGTACGACCTCGGGTCGGCGCCGGTCTCCCCGGTGATCACCACCTTCGAGCCCTCCACCGCCTCGGCGACCTGTCCGGCGATCTCGGCGACCGTGACGTTGTTGGCCTCGCTGCCGATGTTGAACGCCCGGTCGTGCACGGCCTCCTGAGGGGCGGTCAGCGCGGCGGCGAAGGCGCGGGCGATGTCGGCGGCGTGCACCAGCGGACGCCACGGCGTGCCGTCGGAGAGCACCAGGACCTCGCCGGACAGCAGCGCGTGGCCCACCAGGTTGTTCAGCACGATGTCGGCGCGCAGCCGGGGCGAGAAGCCGAAGGCGGTGGCGTTGCGCATGTACACCGGGGTGAAGTCGCCGTCCGCGAGCGCGTGCAGGTCGTCCTCGACGCGCACCTTGGACTCCGCGTACGGCGTCACCGGCCGCAGCGGCGCGTCCTCGCCCACCAGCTCGTCGCCGCCGGCGGCGCCGTACACCGAGCACGTCGACGCGTACAGGAAGCGCCGCACCCCGGCGTCCCGGGCCAGCCGCGCGAGGCGCACCGAGGCGTGGTGGTTGATGTCGTAGGTGAGTTCGGGCGCCAGCGACCCCAGCGGGTCGTTGGAGAGCGCGGCCAGGTGGATCACGGCGTCCACCCCGGCCACGTGCTCGGCCGTGACGTCGCGCAGGTCCACCCGGTGCCCGGCCGGGTCGGCCGGCGACGGGCCGAGGACGCAGTCGGCGAACAGCCCGGAGTCCAGGCCGACGACCTGGTGCCCGGCGGCCTCCAGGACCGGGGCCATCACGGTGCCCAGGTAGCCCTGGTGCCCGGTCAGCAGTACGCGCACGATTCATTCCCCCAGGTCGAGAGTGAGTTTGGTGACGTCGAAGGCCTCGGCGTAGCGCGCGTGGCATTCGATGCCGCGGATCCGGGCGAGGCCGAGGAAGGCCTCCCGGTCGTACCAGGGCCGGTGCCGCTGCGAGGGGTAGTGCTCCTGCAGCAGCCGCACCTTCTCCTCGGCGGTCTCCGGCGTCAGCGGCTGGTACGCCGTCGGACGGCCGAGGTCGGCGTCCCACTTGACGATCTCGTAGCCGAGCACGAGATGGTCGCGGAACGCGGTGGGCATCAGCCGGGCCAGGCCGCGGTGGTCCTGGTGCGCGTCGGCGGTGCGCGGGGCCAGCACCACGTCCGGCTCCGTCCCCGCCCGCAGCTCCTCGACCGCGGCCTTGGCCTCGTCCCAGTAGGCGGGCAGCCGGCCGTCCGGCAGCTTGAGGACGGTCAGCCGCAGATCCGCGTCCGGGCAGAAGGCGGCGAGCGCGGCCCGCTCCTCCTGCTCCCGGTCGCCGCCACCGCCGGTCAGCACCAGCGCGTCGACGCGGACGCCCGGCCGGGCGCGGCAGAGCGTCAGCAGCGTGCCGCCGGCGCCGATGGCGATGTCGTCGCAGTGCGCGCCGACCGCGACGACCCGCCGCGGCCGTCCGGCCCCCAGCCGGATCACGCGGACCTCACCGCGTCCCGCTCCCACACGGCCCACGGACGGTCGCCCCGGGTGTAGGCGTCGTCCAGCGCCGCCCGCTCCTTCACGGTGTCCGTCGGCTTCCAGAAGCCGCGGTGCCGGTGGGCCACGAGACGGCCCTCCTTGGCGAGCCCGGCGCAGCCGTCCGCGACCAGGTCCCCGTCCTCCGGTATGTGGTCGAAGACCTCCTGGCGGAGCACGAAGTAGCCGCCGTTCTCCCACAGCGGCAGTTCGCTCACCGGGGTGATGCCCCCGACCAGGCCGTCCTCGCCCAGCTCCACGCAGTGGAACGAGGACTGCGGCGGCACCACCATCATCGACGCGCCGGCGTCGCGCCGCGAGAAGCGGTCGATCATCTCCGGGAGCGGGGCGTCGGTGAGCACGTCGGCGTAGTTGGCGAGGAACATCTCGTCGCCGTCCAGGTGGTGGCGCACCCGGCGCAGCCGCTCGCCGATCGGCGACTCGATGCCGGTCTGCGCGAAGGTGATCGTCCAGTCCGCGATGTCGGTGGTGAGCAGCTCGGTCCGCCCGCCCCGCAGCACGAAGTCGTTGGACGTCGTCTCCTCGTAGTTGAGGAAGAACTCCTTGATGTGGTGGGCGCCGTACCCGAGGCACAGGATGAACTCGGTGTGCCCGTAGTAGGCGTAGTAGCGCATGACGTGCCAGATCAGCGGCCGCGGGCCGACCATCGCCATCGGCTTGGGCATGTCGTCGGAGGCTCCGGCGCGCATGCGCAGCCCGTAACCGCCGCAGAACAGGACGACCTTCATCGCGTCACCTCGACGATGCTCAGTTCCGGGATGGGGAAGACCAGTCGGCCGCCCCAGTCGTGCACGAAGGACAGCTGCTCGACCAGCTCGGCCCGCAGGTTCCACGGGAGGACGAGCACGTAGTCCGGCCGGTCGGCGGCGATCCGCTCGGGCGACAGGATCGGGATGCGGGTGCCCGGGGTGAACCTGCCGTGCTTGTAGGGGTTGCGGTCGACCGTGTACGCGAGCAGGTCGGGCCGGATGCCGCAGTGGTTGAGCAGGGTGTTGCCCTTGCCCGGGGCGCCGTAGCCGACGACCGTCTCGCCGCGCTCGGCCGCCTCGATCAGGAAGCGCAGGAGGTCCCGGCGCACCTTGGCCACCCGCGCGGAGAACTCCGCGTACCCGGACAGCTCCTGGAGTCCGGCGGCCTTCTCCCGGTCGAGGACCTCCGCGACCCGCCGGGACGGCTCCCCGGCCGCCTCGGACGGACGGGCCCACAGCCGGATGGAGCCGCCGTGCGTGGGCAGCAGCTCGACGTCCACCAGCGAGAGACCGCCGCTCGCCAGGGCCCGGATCGCCGACGCCACCGTGTAGTACTGGAAGTGCTCGTGGTAGATCGTGTCGTACTGGTTCTCCTCGATCAGGGTCAGCAGGTGCTGCACCTCGATGGAGACCCAGCCGTCGTCGGCGACCAGCGCGCGCAGTCCCTCGGTGAACCCGACGACGTCGGGGATGTGCGCGTACACGTTGTTGGCCACGACCAGGTCCGCCGGGCCGTGTTCGGCGCGGACGGCCGAACCGGTCCGCGGGGACAGGAACTCCGTCACCGTCGGCACGCCCGCCTCCCTCGCCGCCGCGCCGACGTTCACCGACGGCTCGACGCCGAGGCAGCGGATCCCCCGGTCCACCACGTGCTTCAGGAGGTACCCGTCATTGCTCGCGACCTCGACCACGAAGGAGTCCCGGCCGAGCCCGAGGCGCTCCACGGCGCCCGTGACGAAGGCGCGCGCGTGCTCCACCCAGGACGTCGAGTACGAGGAGAAGTACGCGTACTGCGTGAAGGTCTCCTCCGGGGTGATCAGCGGCGGGATCTGCGCCAGCCAGCACTCGGTGCAGACCCGCAGGTGCAGCGGGTACGCGGGCTCCGGCAGGTCGAGCCGGTCCGCGGCGAGAAAGCTCTCGCACGGCGGGGTCGCCCCCAGATCGACGACGCTCGCCAGCGCCGCCGAGCCGCAGAGTCGGCATCGTGTCATCAACTGCCCCCCATCGATTCCGTCCGCCCCGCGATCGCGGCGCGGTACTCCTCCACCAGGCGCTCCAGCCCGACGGCCGGGCTGAAGAACCGCTCGTAGCGGCGCCTGGCCGCCCGGCCCATCTCCTGGTTGCGTGCCGGATCGGCCACGATCCGGCGCACCAGGGACGCCAGCGAGGCGACGTCTCCCGGGCGGTGCAGCAGCCCGGTCACCCCGTCCTCGACGAGTTCGGCGAACCCGCCGTGGCCGGCGGCCACGGCCGGCACCCCGGCCGCCATCGCCTCCGCCACGACCAGGCCGAAGGTCTCCCTGGACAGCGACGGGGCCACCACGGCCACCGCCCCGGCGACGGCCTCCCGGCACCGGGCGGGGTCGTACAGGCCGACGAACCGCACGTCGTCCCGGTCCGCCGCCCAGGCCGCCACCTCCCGGTCCAGCGGTCCCGCGCCGGCGATCACCAGCGGCACGCCCACACCGCCCTCCGCCGCGAGCCGGTCCCACGCGGCCATCAGGAGCGGTATCCCCTTGGTCTCGGTGAGCCGGCCCAGGAAGAGCAGGTGTCCGCCGGGGCCCGTGCGGCCCGTCCCCGGATCCGGCACGAAGTTGTACTTCACCGCCAGCCGTTCGGCCGGCATGCCGGACGCCACCAGGACCTCGCGCTGCGCCGCCGAGATGCAGAGGAAGCGCTCCACGCCGGACCACCACCGGCGCCGGTTGACCGCCAGGCCGAGCGCGAGCGGCACCGTCGCCAGCCGCGAGTCCCGGTAGCAGCCGTGCCGGACGGCGGCCAGCGGCACCTTCGGCCCGACGCACTCGCCGCACGGCCGGCCGTCCCGGTGCAGCGTGCCCGGCGGGCACACCTGGGTGTAGTTGTGCAGCGTGGCGACGGCCGGTATCCCGGCGTCGGCGCAGGCGGCGAGGACCGAGGGGGACAGCAGCGGGAAGACGTTGTGGACGTGCACCACGTCCGGCCGTTCGGCGCGCAGCCGCGCGGTCAGCTCCCTGCGCACCGCCGCGTTCCACGGCACGAGGAGCGGCACCGCCGCCTTGCCGAGGAGGGAGCGGGCGCCGATCGAGTCGCTGCGCCGCTCGAAGAGTCCGACCCGGTGGCCGGCCGAGCGCAGCAGCTCCACCTCCTCGTCGACGACCCTGTTCTCCCCGCTCGGCTGCGTCGAGGAGTAGCGGTTGTGCACCACAAGGACATGCATGCTCAGGTCACCTCCTGGCCCATCGCGGGACGTGTCGTGCGGGAACGTCGGCCGCCGGCGGGGGAGCCGCCGGGGTCGGGGCCACCAGCAGCGAGGCGGCCAGGGTCAGGTGCAGCAGATACGCCGAGGCGTCGCCGAGCCCGACCTCGGTGTACGAGGAGAGCGCGCAGTAGCTGATCAGGAAGATCGCGCAGGCCCTCGGCAGCGACGGCGGCCGCAGCAGGGCCACGCCGCCGAGCACGACGAGGAGCGCCGCCACCAGGGTCACGCCGAGCAGCCCCTGTTCGTGGTAGACGGCGAGCCAGCTGTTGTCGATCGGCAGCCCGTCGAAGGACTTGTCGCCCAGGCCCATGCCGAAGACCTGCTCCCCGGCCGTCCGGGGCACCGCGAGGAGGGCGTCCCAGACCTTCGCCCGGCCGGTGAGGTTGGAGAAGTTCTCCTGGCTCTGTCCGCGCAGGAACCACGCCCGCAGCGCGGAGCTGAAGACCACCGCGGCCACCGTGGCGCACAGCACCGCCCAGGCGAAGACCCGGCGGGCGGCCGCGCTGGTGAGGAAGAGCGAACCGACCGCGAGCACCAGTCCGATCAGCAGGCCGAGCGTGGCCGTCCGGGTGTGGGTCATGGCGAGCAGGACGAGCGACGGCGCGATGACCACCGCCGCGCCGACCCCGGTCGTCCGGCGGCCCAGCAGGAGCAGCACCGTGAGCCCGATGACCACCGCCGCGTACTGCCCGATCTGCGGCGGCGTCAGCGGCCAGAGCGCCCCGACGAGCCGCCCGCCGTAGTACTCGGGCATCGCCGTGCCCGGTGCGACGACCAGGCCGGCGGCGACGAGGCCGAGCACCGCGAAGTACATCCGGATGTGCAGGCGTACGAAGGCCAGCCCGCCGTTCCACCACCGGGTGAGCAGCCACAGCGTGGCGACGAAGAGCGCCAGCCGGGCGCACCTGAACAGCGCGCCCAGGCCGACCTCCAGGTGCACGCTGGCGATCAGGCTCGGCACCAGGAGCAGGGTGAGCAGGAAGACGAAGGCGCTGGCCCGGAAGCGCAGCGGGCGGTTGACGGCGAGCGCCAGCGCGAAGGCGACGACCAGGGCGCCCATGGTCAGCATCTGGATGAGCGAGCGGGGGATCGCGACCACGGTCTTCGCCCCGGCGGAGCCGAGCGTGTTGAGGGCGAGCAGGGCCCAGGCCGTGCCGACGGCCTTCGGGACGCGGTCGGCGGTCATCCCCGACCACCTCCCCGGGGACGGAAGGTGCTGCCCGCGTCCTGCCGGTACGGCGCCGCCCGCCACCGCCCGGCGTCGAGGACGCGGCCCTGGTCGCGGGCGACGAACGTCCACGGCCCGGCGTACGCGTCGTCGTGCCAGCGGTTCTCCTGCCGGTGGGTGATCGCCTCGGCGACCGCCCCGCCCAGGTAGGGCGACCAGTCCGGCGCGGTGCCGGTGTTGGCCAGTACCGCCATCCGGCCGCAGGCGCCCGCGCACGGGACGACGGACGGGTCCAGCAGGAACCGGTTGTGGTGGATGTCGACCCGCTGGGTCTTCCAGCGGCAGTCGGAGTGGAGGGGCGCGGTGGCGATCGCCGGCCGCGCGCAGCGGGCGGTGTCCTCCACCAGGAGGGTGCAGTAGTCGGCCGAGGTGTTCGACGGGCTGTTGCAGAAGCGGTCGGCGTTCTCCCAGAGGGTGATCCCCGACCAGTTGTCCTCCAGCACGTTCCCGTGGATCTCGATCCGGTCGGTGCGGGCCGGGACGCGGGGTTCCCCGCCGGACTCGGAGACGTAGACCGCCGCGTACGGGAAGTCGTCGCCGTCCTCGGCGGCGGCGCTCCCTTCCGCCCAGGCGTTCCGCCGGATCGTGTTGTTCCGGACGACCGCGTTGTAGCTGGTCTCGTAGATCAGCGCGGCACCGTCGTTGGCCTCCAGGAGGTTGCCCTCGACGAGGAAGTCGTTGTTGTCGGTGTCGGCCCACAGCCCGGCCCCGCGGTTGTCGTGCACCCAGTTGCCGCGGACGTCGGCGCCGTCGACCGCCCAGAACTTGATGCCCCCGGAGCAGCCGCACCCCGGCTCCCGCCGCTCCCAGTCGTCGGTGTTGTTGCCCGTGACCTCGTTGCCCTCGACCACCAGACCCCGGATGGAGTCACCCGTCTTGTAGGCGTTCATCCCGTACTGGCCGTTGCCGCGCAGACAGCTGGAGCGCAGCCGCTGACGGGCGCCGGCCATCAGTCCGGCACCGGAGTTGTCCTGGATCCTCGTGTGCTCGATCACCCAGCCGTCGGCCATGTCGTGGTTGACCACGCCCTCGTCCTTCGGCGCGGCGAAGCGCTGCACCGTCAGGTGGCGGATGACGACGTCGGGGGCGGTCCCCCCGAACGCGTACTGGTTGACCTCGCGGCCGTCGAGCACCGCGCCGGGCGCGCCGAGGTAGCGGTTCCCCCGCTTGGCCTCGACCTGGGCGTAGGGGTCGGGGCCGAAGGTGTGCGTGCCCGGGCGGAGCCAGAAGGTGGTGCGCGGGGGGTTGCTCTCGGTCTTCGCCACCAGGTCGCCGACGACCGACGGGTCCACCGTCACGGCGCCCGCCGGTGCCCGCGCCGGCCCGGCGGCGGGCGCGGCACAGACACGGGCCGCCGACGGGGCGGGTGCCCCGGTCTTCCCGTCCGACCCGGTGTTCCCGGAGGCCCCGGTCTTCCCGTCCGCCGAGGTCTTCCCGGCCGCCCTCGGCGGGACGCCGGACGTGCCCGTGCAGCCGGTGGCCACCAGCATCACCAGGACCAGTGGCACCAGCAGCACCAGCGGTGCCCTCGGCACCGCCCGGTGCCGCCCCTCTCCCACCACGCGCCCCCCTAGCCGTGGAACCTGAGTACGGTGGTGAACCCGGCCGCGCCGTCGGCGGAGCCGGTGCCGATCAGCGCGGTGGCGGGCTCCTTGCGCCCGAAGCCCGCGGAGTACCAGCCCAGCGGCGGACGGCTCTCCCCGCGGTGCGCCCGCCACGACAGCTCACCGGGCAGGTCGAGCACCGCGGAGCGGTCCTCGCCGTCCCGGGTCCAGGTGAGCACCGCCCGGTTCTCCACCAGTTCGGCGGTGACCGACGGCCCCAGGTGGAACGCCAGACGCACCCGCCCAGGCTCTCCGTGGACCTCGTCGAGGATCGTCAACTCCTGTGATTCCGGATCCAGTTCGACCCTACGGCGGTGCACCACGCCCTGGTAGCCGTCGTGCTCCGCGCACCACCGGGCCACCCCCTCGCCGGAGGCGTCCGCGACCAGGACGCGGGTGCGGGCGTGCCGGGTCCACAGGAACGGGCCGCCGGAGACGGACTGGTCGCCGTCGTCCCACTGGAGCGTGTTGTGGCCGAGGGTGGAGCGGAAGTAGCCCCGCCACTCCGGCTGCCCGTGGTAGCAGTACGTCCCCGGGTCCGCGAGCACGTCGACCCCGTCGTGCCGCACCTCCACGGACAGCGCGTCCGCGTGGGCGTGCGCGGCGATGGACAGGAAACCGTGCGGACCGCCGTCACAGCGGCACCAGATCTCCCCGGGCCCCCGCAGGATGGTCATGCCCGCGTCGGCGAAGTGGGCCGGCCGGCTCGCCGGGCGGGAGACGGCCGGTGCGGCCCCGCCCTTCGCGTACGGCCGGACCAGCGCGGCCAGCAGCGGGGTGCGCACATCCGTGCCGGGCACCTCCGGCCACCACGGGAGCCGGCCGAAGACGGCGTCCCCGGTGGCCAGCAGCGAGCCCCAGCGGTCGGTGCCCGCGCCGTCCACGACGAGACCGTGGCCGTCGTCCGCGTCGCCCTGGCGCGGCGGCCGCAGCCGGCCGTCGACGACGGCCGCGAGCGCGTCGGTCATCCGCAGCAGCACCAGCCGGACCGTCCTCGGGACCGGCACACCGGCCGCGTCGGCCTCCGCCACCGCCGCCAGGCCGAGTTCGAGGACCAGGCCGTGGTACTCGGTGGCCAGCTCCCGGTTGAGGCCGGAGAGGAAGGTGTTGCCCCGCAGGTTCCGCTCCAGGGAGCGCAGCGCGTCGGCCCGCCACCGTGCCGAGGAGGGGAACCAGCCGAAGGCGCAGGCCGCGGCGAACTGCCCGGCGGCCTCGGCGACGACGTGGTTGTTCGCCGAGGAGCCCCGGCTGGGGAAGGCGGCCAGCCAGCGCTGGTGGTGCCAGATCTGGCGGAGCGCCACCGGGTTCCGCTCGAACAGCCCGGGCGCGCCCGGCCAGCCGTCGAGCAGCCGCCGGACCCACACCCAGGACAGCAGGCGGATCCCCAGCTCGATGCCGCTGGTCCAGTGCACCCCGCGCAGCGGCGCGTTCGCCGTCCACCAGGACCGCAGGTGCTCGGCGACCCGCTCGGCGTACCGCTCGTCACCGGTGAGCGCGTAGGCGGCGGCCAGCACGGTGAGGTACTGGTGCCGGGACGGCTCCCAGATCTGCTTGATGTCCCCGACCGCCTCCTCGTCCCGGTACGGCACGTCGAAGGCGTAGCCCCACGGAGCCCGGCGCCCGGTCTTCGGGTCGTGCCACCAGTCCGGGGCGACCAGGTCGTCGCGGTCCACCCCGAAGTACGTGGCGTGCCCGGCCATCAGCCGGTCCGCCTCGGCGAGCAGCCGCTTCGCCGCGTCCGGCGGCACCGCCGCGAGCGTGCCGGCGGGCAGCACCGCGGTGAAGCGGGCGCCCGGCACGCTGGGGACGTCCGGCCGCGCCGACCGCCACCGCCGCCGGCGCACCGCGTCGCCCACCCGGCCGCCGACCTCCCGCGGCCCCATCCGGGAGAGCCGCCGCAGGTACCAGCCCGCGCCCATGGTCATCGGGCCGCCGCCAGCGACACCGGTACACCGGCCGCGAGGCCCGCGGGTACGGCGAGGGTCGCCGCCGTCGTGGCGACCAGCGACTCCAGCGGCACCGGCATCGGACCACCGGTCCGCACGGCCCTGACGAACGCGGCCAGCTCGGCGGCCTGGCCCTTGTCCCGCGCCTTCGGCAGCCGCGAACTCACCCACCGCTTGCGGCCGTCGTACACCGAGGCGCGGACGAAGTCGTCGAGCCGCAGCACCCTGCCGTCCGCGACCAGGTCCAGCGTCTCCTTGGGGAAGCCGGGCGCGCCGCTGGTGACGTAGCTGAGGGTGGCCGTGGATCCGTCCGGGTAGCCGAGCACGACCTGGAGGTCGTCGTTGCCGGGCGGGGCGACCGCGTACACCGACACCGGGTCGGCCCCCAGCAGCCAGCTCGCCGTGTCGACGAAGTGGCCGCCCTCGCCGGTGAACCGCGAGCCCTCGGAGCCCTGCCGGAGGTACCAGCTGCCGTGGTCGAGCCGGCCGGCGTTGACGAGGTACCGCAGGCTCGCCGGGCCGGTCCGGGCGCCGAACCGCTCCCGGGCCTCGCGCAGCAGCGGCGAGAACCGGCGGTTGAAGCCCACCTGGAGGCGGTCGTTGCCGGACTCCTCCACCGCCGCGAGGACGCCGGCCAGCTCGTCCTCGGTGAGCGCCAGCGGCTTCTCCACGAAGACCGCCTTGCCCGCGAGGAGCGCCCGCCGGGTGAGGTCGGCGTGCGAGCTGTGGCGGGTGACGACGAACACCGCGTCGACGGACCGGTCGTCGAGGACGGCGTCGAGGTCGGTGGTGGCCCGGACGAAGCCGAACTTCCGCCGGGCGTTGGCCGCGGACAGCGCCGTCGTGGTGACGACGGCCGACAGCTCGACGCCGTCCCGCCCGGTCAGATGCGGCAGCAGCATCGACGACGCGTAGTTCCCCGCGCCCACGAACGCGAGCCGCACCGGCCGCCCGGCGGCCCGGGCGGGGGCGGACGGTCGCTCGCCGCGCCGCACGGCGGGCACGGCCACCGCCGGTGCCGACCCGGCCTCCGCGGCCGCCCCGTCGGGGTAGCGGAACAGCACCGCCACGGCCTTCAGCCCGCCGTCCTTCATCCGCCCGTACGTCTCCACGGCGTCGTCGAAGTCCGCGACGTGGGACACCAGGGGCTCCACGTCGACCCTGCCCCGGGCGACGAGATCGACGAAGCACGCCAGGTTGCGCCGCTCGGTCCAGCGCACATGGCCGATCGGGTAGTCGCGGCCCTCCAGCTCGTACTCCGGGTCGTAGCGCCCCGGGCCGTAACTCCGGGAGAACCGGACGTCGAGCTCCTTCTCGTAGTACGCGTTCCACGGCAGGTCCAGACGGCACTTGCCGATGTCGACGACCCGGCCCCGGTCCCGGCACAGCCGCGCGGCCAGCTCGACGGGCTGGTTGCTGCTCCCGCCGGCCGCCAGGTACACCTGGTCCACGCCGTGACCGGAGGTCAGTTCGGCGACCGCGTTCGCCACGACCGCCGAGTCCGGGTCGCCGCAGGCCGCCGCGCCCAGCCGCTCCGCGAGCGCGCAGCGCTCCGGGTCGGGGTCGACGCCGACGACCCGGACGCCCGAGGCGGTGAGCAGCTGCGCCACCAGCTGCCCGATCAGCCCGAGGCCGATGACCAGCGCCACCTCGCCGAGCCGCGGCTCGCCCTGGCGGACCCCCTGGAGCGCGATCGCCCCGACGGTCCCGAAGGCCGCGTGACGCGGCGCGAGGCCGTCCGGCACCGGGGCGTAGAGGTTCTTCGGCACCCAGTTCAGCTCGGCGTGCAGCGCGTGCTCGTTGCCCGCGCAGGCCACGAGGTCGCCCACCTTCACGTCGTCGACGCCCGCGCCGACCTGCTCGACCACCCCGCACAGCGAGTAGCCCAGCGGCGTGTAGGAGTCCAGCTTGCCCATCACCTTGCGGTAGGTGGCGGGCACGCCGTTGGTGGCCACGCTCTGCACGACCTTCGCCACCTGGTCGGGCCGCGAGCGGGCCTTGCCCACCATCGACATGCCGGCCTCGGAGACCTTCATCAGCTCGGTCCCGGTGGATATCAGCGAATAGGCGGTCCGGACGAGCACTCCGCCCGGCTTGCACCCGGGCACCGGCACGTCGAGCAGCGCCAGCTCGCCGCTCTTGTAGTTCTGCACTACCTGTTTCACCGAAGTCCTCTTGTCTCTACGCAGTGAGGGAAGGGCCCTGGCCGGCCGCGGAGGTCGCGCCGCGGTACCAGTACTCAAGGGTCAGGACGTGCCACAGATGCTTGGAGTAGTCGTGGTGCCCGGCGGCGTCCTCGGCGACGAGCCGCCGGAGCGCGTCCCGCCGCAGCAGGCCGGAACGGACCAGCTCGCCGTCGTTCACCACCTCGCGTACCAGCGGCGCCAGGTCCCGGCTCATCCAGGCGCGCAGCGGGGCGCTGAACAGGCCCTTGGGCCGGTACACGACCTCCCGGGGGAGGACGGACGACGCCGCCTCCTTCAGGACGGCCTTGCCCTGCCGCCCGACGATCTTGCGGTCGCCCGGCACGGCGAACGCCGCCCTGACCACCTCGACGTCCACGAACGGCACCCGCACCTCGGTCGACGCCGCCATGCTCGACCGGTCCGTGTAGGCGAGGTTCAGCCCCGGCAGGAACATCCGGGCGTCGCCGAGGCACATCCGGTTGACGAAGTCGTCGAGGTCGTTGTCCCGGTAGACGTCGGCGTGCTCGGTCAGCACGTCGTCGACCGTCCCGGCCAGGTCCGGATCGACCAGGGCGAGCAGCTCGGCCCGGTCGTACAGGGTGTAACTGCGGCGGAACGCCGTCTCCTCCGGCAGCTCGGCGAAGGACAGGAACCGCTTCGCGAAGCGCACCGACCGGTACCCCCGGCGGGCCGTGGCGACCGGCAGCCGGTCCACCACCCCGGACACGCCCCGCCGCAGCGGCCGGGGGACCCGCTGGTACCGCAGCGCCACCAGGTTGGCCAGGTGCTTGCGGTACCCGGCGAACAGCTCGTCCGCGCCCATCCCCGACAGCATCACCTTGACCCCGGCCTCGCGGGCGGCCGAGCAGATCAGGAAGGTGTTGATGGCGGCCGGGTCGCCGATCGGCTCGTCCAGGTGGTACGTCATCCGGGGCAGCAGGTCCAGCACGTCCGGGGCGATCTCGATCTCGTGCAGCTCGACCCCGAACCGCTCGGCCACCCGGCGGGCGTAGCGCAGGTCGTCCGGCATCGCCTCGAACCTGGCGTCCTCGGCGCGGAACCCGATCGTGTAGGCGGAGATCCCGGGCCGGTCGCGGGCGGCCAGCGCGGTCAGATAGCTGGAGTCCAGACCACCGGACAGGAAGGTCGCCACGGGCACGTCGGAGAGCAGATGGCGCCGGGTCGACTCCTCGACGACGGCGGCCAGGTCCGGCACCTCGCCGGCCCGGGCCCGCTCCCGGCCCTCGGCGGCGACCTCCCGCAGGTTCCAGAACCTGCCGCGCTCCACCCGACCGTCGGGCCGGCACCGCAGCCAGCTCCCCGGCGGCAGCTTCTCCGCCTCCCGGAACGCGCACCGCGAGTCCGGCACCCAGTAGTACAGCAGCGAGGCCACCAGCGCCGCGTGGTCCACCTCCAGGGACCCGCCGGTCACGGCCGCCAGCGCCTTCAGCTCGGAGGCGAACACCAGACCCTCGCCGCGCCGCAGCAGGAACAGCGGCTTGATGCCCAGCTGGTCGCGGACGAGGACCAGTTCACCGGTCCGCTCGTCGAAGATCCCGAACGCGAACATGCCGCGCAGCCGGGGCAGGCAGTCCGTGCCCCACCGCCGCCACGCCTCCAGGAGCACCTCGGTGTCCGACGTGCCGCGGAAGCGCACCCCGGCGGACGCCAGCTCGGCCCGCAGCTCGGGCGCGTTGTACAGCTCGCCGTTGTACGTCAGGACCAGCCCGTCCGACTCCATCGGCTGGGCGCCTGTCTCCGACAGGTCGACGACGGACAGCCGCCGGTGCCCCAGGTGCACCTCGCCGTCCCCGACGGGACGGCTGTACCGGCCCGCTCCGTCCGGCCCCCGGTGGGCGAGCGTCTCGGTGAGCCGGTCGGTCACCGCCTTCCCGTCCGGCCACCGGTACGTGCCCGCGATGCCACACATCTCTACCGTGCCTCCTGGTCGCTGTCCGGGACCCGGGCGGCCCGCAAAGGCAGCCGCTCCGTCCGCCACCGGCCCGTCACGTTCCGCGGGACCGGCCGTTCGTTCTGTCCGCGCGGCGCGGGGTGGGGCCCGTCCCACAGCGTGCCGTCCGTCCGGTCACGCGGATCGGGGTCCACCAGCACCACGCCCACCACCGGCACGCGCTGGTCGGCGAGGTGCCGCGCCACGCTGTGCAGCCAGGCGACGCTGCCGTACCCGGCCCGTACGAAGAGCACCGCCCGGGCCCCGAGATGCGGCAGGTCCGCCCACGCCGCACCCGGCGCCACCGAACCGACGCCGATCCGGCGCTCCCGGTGCGACAGCTCCGCCGCACCCTCGCCGTCGACCACCACCGGGTCCCCGGGGCCCGGCCGGCGGCCCGCCAGCGGCAGCCCGGGCAGCCCGTCGATCACGGCCACCGGCCCGTCCGCGCCCAGCGCCCGCGCGAGGTCCAGGGCGATCGCTCCCGTCTCGCGCGCACAGCCCAGTTCGAGTAGCGACACCGGTCCGGCGGAGCCGCGCACCGTGCGGGCCAGCGACCGGGTGAGCCGTTCGCGCGCCTCCCGGGTCCGCCGCCGCCACGGCCAGGACCGGCGCGGCAGCTCCGCGACGACCGAGGCGCCGAGGTGCGCCGCGATCTCCCGGCGCAGCACGGGACGGTCCGCCACCACCGAGCCGACCGCCGCCACCGCGAACCCCAGGGCGAGCCCGAGGACCAGTCCGATCGCCGCGTTGGTGGCGGCGGACTTCGGCAGCGAGTGCGGCACCGCGCGCGGGGCGTCCACGATCTGCGTACCGGCGACGAGGTGCGGCGTGCCGATCCGCGCCTCCGCCGCCCGCTGGTCGAAATCCGAGATGCGCGAGGTCAGTTCGGCCCTGCGGGCGAAGAGCGACTCCATGTCGGCCGACGCCTTCGGCCCCTTCTCCCGGGAACCCTCGCCGATCGTCTCGTTGACCCGGGAGAGCTCGTCCCGCATGCGGTCGCGCTGGTCGAGCAGTGCCTTCGCCTCCGCGTCCGCCGTCTCCCGGATCCGCCGCACGTGGTCCGCGACGAACGCCTTCGCGAGCGCCTCGGCCCGGGCCACCGCCTCCGCCTCGCTGTCACCCGACACCGTGATCTGCATCAGGTTGTTGGTCAGCCCCAGCCCCTCGTACTCCTCCATGAAGTCCTCGGGCTTCTCGGCGGAACCGAGGGAGCGCAGGGCCTCGCCGGCGATGCGGGTGGTGCGCAGCAGCGCGACATCCGTACGGATCAGCGTCCCGGGATCGTTCGGCTGGTCCTCCTGGTGCGCCACCAGCACCTTCGTCATCGCCGTCGGCGGCGGCACCAGCACGAAGGCGAGCACCGCGCCCGCGAGCACTCCGAGCAGCGCCAGCGAGGACCAGAGGCGTCGCCGCCTCCGCACCGCCGCCAGCAGCGTCTGCAGGTCGATCAGCGGAGCGGCGGCCGCCTGCTCCTCCTCCGTACGCGTCGTCACCAGGCACCTCCCGCCCTGTCGCCGCTCCCCGCGAACGCCGGCGCGCCCGCGGGCCGCGCCGGTCCGGAGCCGCGCGCCGGGCGGCCCCGGACCACGCCCGCCAGGACGAGACCGACGACCTCCTGCCCGGCGTCCGCGCACGCCCCGGCGATGCCCCCGAGCTCGGCCGCGGTCCAGCTGCCCGGACTGACCACGACCACGACACCCGACTCGTCGGCCCGGTCCGGCAGCAGCGGATGCGACACCGTCACCCCCACCAGCCGCATCAGCGGGTGACCGCCGTCCGGGGCGGCGGCGCTCCCGGCCTCGGCGACGAGCTCCTCGGCGGCCCGGCACGCGATCTCGTCGCCGTCCGGGACGACGACGAGCAGCCGGCCGCCGGCCGGCAGCCGCTCCCCGAGCCGGGCGCACACCCGCCGGTAGCGGATCCGCCGCCCGGACTCGTCGCCTGAGCTCCGCGGCGCCGGGACGTCCCAGCGGACGTCGAGCCCGAGGAGCCGACGGAGCCGGACCCGCGGGCCACGCGCCCGCGCCCGGTGCGCGGGACGTCCGCCGGGCACGTCCACGGAGCCGACGAGCACCGCGCCCAGCGCGGCCGCGATCTCCGGTTCGGTGCGCGGCCGCCGGCTCATCCGCGCGGCGGCGAGATGGGCCACGACCGTCAGCAGGAAGAACAACACCGCGCCCGCCACCACGAGTTGGGTCCGCGTCGGCGGCGCCTCGCCGGCCGGCCGGACCGCCGGCCCCATGACGACCATCGTGGCCTTCCCCGTCTTGCCGGCCGCCGGATCCGTCTGGTCCAGCTTGGTCATGGCATCGCGCAGCGCCGTACGCAGCTTCTCCAGCTCCGTACGCGCCTGCACGCTCTCCACCGTCCGCCCCGGGTCGGCCGCGTCGGCCAGCTCGGTGATGCGGCGGCTCGTCCGCTCCACCGCCTCCCGCAGCGCCTCCAGCCGCGTCTCGGCCTCCGGGTCGGTGTTCCCGCCGACGATCCGGGTGGCGAACGCGACGAACTGCCGGGCCGTCTCGTCGGAGAGCCGCTGCGCCCGGACCGGCGTGTCGGCCGTGCCCGAGATCTTGATGATGTTCCCGTCGGCGACCTCCGCGCTGACGCGCTCGCGCAGCTCGGTGCCGTCCGTCCCGTTCCGGTCGAGCGCGGCGGCCACCCGGTCGATCACCACCGAACTGGTCGCGACCTGCGCCTGGGTCAGCAGCTCGCGCTCCTCCCACGCTCCCGGCAACAGGACCGACACCGAGGTGGAGTACCGCGGCGGGAGCAGCAGCGAGGTGCCGTGGCCCACGAGCGCGCCCACCAGCGCGAGGAGGGTGAGGAGCCGCCAGCGCCGACGGAGAATGCGCCCGAGGGTGACCAGGCGTATCGTGTCGTCGCTCAACGGCGCGGCCTCGTCCCCGCCCGGCCCCGGACGCCCCCCGACAGCGCGGCGGCGTAGGCGGCGAGCAGCGCGCGCTGGGAGTTCCGCCAGGCGAGCGGGCCGCCGATCCGCTCCTGGCCGGCCTTGCCCATCAGGGCCCGCTTCTCCGGGTCGTCGAGCAGCAGCGCGACGAGCCGGGCGAACTCCGTCTCGTCGTTCGCGGGCGCGTAGACGGCGGCGTCACCCGCGGAGACGCGCGCCTCCCGCAGGTCGAACGAGACGATCGGCCGGCCCATCACCATGTACTCCAGGACCTTGTTCATGGTCGACACGTCGTTGAGCGGATTGTGCGGGTCGGGGGAGAGGCACACGTCCGCGGTGGACAGGTAGCGCGCCAGGTCGGCGTCCGGTATTCGCCCGGTGAACTCCACCCGGTCCGAGAGGCCCAGCCGCCGGGACAGCTCCACCATCGCGTCGAAGGTGTCGCCGCCGCCCACGAACACCGCGTGCCAGTCGGTGCGCCCGAGCTCGTCGCGGAGCCTGGCCAGCGCCCGCAGGGCGTAGTCGACGCCGTCCTGCGGACCCATGACACCGAGGTAGCACAGCAGATGGGGCTTGCCGCGCTTCAGCTCCGGCTCGGGAGGCACGGGACGGAACCGCTCGGTGTCGGGCGCGCTGCGCACCACGAACACGTCCTCGGCCCGCCGGCCGCCGCGGCGCACCGCCACGTCCCGGTAGCTCTCGTTCGTGGCGAGCACGACGTCCGCCGCCCGGTAGGTCATCCGCTCCAGCGCGCACACGGCGCGGTAGAGCAGGTCCTCGCCGCGGTCGAAACGGGAGAGGTACAGCTCGGGCACCAGGTCGTGCTGGTCGAAGACGAAGCGGGCGCCGCGCCGCTTCAGCCACCACGCCGGAAGGAACAGCAGGTCGGGCGGGTTGCAGGCGTGCACGACGTCGACGGGACCGACCTCGCGGGCCAGCCGGGCCGTGTGCCACAGCGCGGAGCCGTACTCCCGCAGGTAGCCGGCCGGGCCTCCGGTGGCCGCGCGCAGCGGGTAGCGGTGGATCCGCACCCCGTCGATCTCCACCTCCCGCTCCGTGTCCCGCTTGCTCCCCATCGGGCAGATGACGTGCACCTCCCAGCCCGCGTCCCGGAGCGTCGCGCACTCCTGCCACACCCGCCGGTCGAACGGCACCGACAGGTTCTCCACCAGGATCAGCGCGCGCCGGCGGTGCCGGTCGCCGCTGGTCTCTTCACCAAGCAAGGCCCACGTACCCGGGTTCGGCCCGCCGCGCGTCGGCGTCGGGAAGGTGGATGAGGTCGATGATCATCTGCCGGTCCCCGTGGGGCAGCGCCGCCAGCACGGCCGGATCCCTGGTCCCGACGAGGCACACCTCGGCGTGGTCGAGCACCTCGTCGACGGAGTCGGCGAGCAGCTGCGCGAGGTGCGGCAGCCGGTTCTCGATGTACTCGCGGTTCGCCCCCAGGAGCCGGGAGAGGTTTACGTTGGCGTCGTGGATCCGCAGGTCGTACCCCTTGCCGAAGAGCCGCTCCGCCAGCTCGACGAGCGGACTCTCCCGCAGGTCGTCGGTGCCGGGCTTGAAGGACAGCCCGAAGAGGCCCACCCGGCGCTTCCCGGTGCGCTCGACCAGCTCGACCGCCCGCTGGAGGTGGTCGGCGTTGGAGACGAGCACATGGGAGAGGATGGGCACCGACACGTCGGCCCGCCGCGCCGCGTGGACCAGGCTGCGCAGGTCCTTGGGCAGGCAGGAGCCCCCGAAGGCGAAGCCAGGCCGCAGGTAGGCGGGGCTGATGTTCAGCTTGCGGTCGGCCAGGAAGACGTCCATCACCTGGTGCGAGTCCACCCCGAGCGCCTGGCACACCGCGCCGAACTCGTTCGCGAAGCCGATCTTGAGACCGTGGAAGGCGTTGTCCGCGTACTTGATCGCCTCGGCCGTCGGCACCGGCACCCGGAACACCTCGCCGGGCAGCCCGTCGTAGAGGGCGACCACGACGTCGCCGCTGGCCGTGTCGAGTTCGCCGACGACGGTCTTCGGCGGGTCGAAGAAGTCCCGCACGCTCGTGCCCTCGCGCAGGAACTCCGGATTGACCGCGACCCCGACGTCCACCCCGGCCGTGCCGCCGACGTACTTCTCCAGGATCGGCACCAGCAGGTCGAGGCAGGTGCCCGGCAGCATGGTGCTGCGGAACACGACGGTGTGCCGCCCGCCCCGCTCGGCCAGGGCCGCGCCGATCTCCTCGGTCACGCGCTCCAGGTAGGTGGTGCACAGGCTGCCGTTGGACTCCGAAGGCGTCCCGACGCAGACCAGCGACACCTCGCTGCCCAGGATCGCCTCGTGGACGTCGGTGGTGGCGCGCAGCGCCCCGCCCTCGACGACCTCGGCGACGAGCTCGCCGATGCCCTCCTCGACCACCGGCGCCCGGCCGGCGTTGACCAGGTCGACCTTCACCGGGTTCACGTCCACCCCGATGACCTCGTGCCCCAGACTGGCCAGGCACGCGGCCGACACGCAGCCCACGTAGCCGAGCCCGAACACGCTCACCCTCATGACCCGCTCCTCCCCCCGGGCAGGCCCTCCCGGCCCGCCCTCAGCCCACCGCTTCGAAGCCGAACTCCCCGCATCAGTAAGCCCCCTGACCATGGATCACCGCGCGGAAGGTCTTCCAGAGGATCACCGTGTCCAGGGCGAGCGACCAGTCCTCCACGTACCGCAGGTCGAGCCGGACCGCCTCCTCCCACGACAGGTCGCTCCGCCCGCTGATCTGCCAGAGCCCGGTCAGGCCGGGCTTCACCAGCAGCCGCCGCCGGATGTCCGCGCTGTACGCCGCGGACTCCTCCGGCAGCGGCGGCCGCGGGCCGACCAGCGACATCGACCCGGCGAGTACGTTGACGAGCTGCGGGAGCTCGTCGAGCGAGTACCGGCGCAGCACCGTGCCCACCCGGGTCACCCGGGGGTCCCGGCGCATCTTGAACAGCAGCCCGGCCCCCTCGTTCCGTTCGGCCAGCTCCGCCCGCGCCAGGTCCGCCCCGGCGACCATGGTCCGGAACTTCAGGATCGTGAACTCGCGGCCGTCCTTGCCGACCCTGCGCTGCCGGTAGAACACCCCGCCCCGGCTGTCCACCAGGACGAGCAGCCCGACACCCACCATCAGCGGCGACAGCAGCACCAGCAGCAGCGCCGCGCCCAGCCGGTCGACGACCTCCTTGACCGCCCGGCGGCCCCCGGTGAAGGTGGGCATGCTCACCCGCAGCAGCGGTATCCCGAGCACCGCGTCCACGTGCAGCCGGGGGCCGGCCACCTCCATCAGCACCGGGGCCACGACCATCTCGGCGTCGCTGCCCTCCAGGTTCCAGGCCAGCCGTCGCAGCCGGCCCGGCGACCAGTGCGGGTCCGGGGTGACCGCGACGACCCGGAAGCCGTCGCGGTGCACGTGGTTGGCGACGTCCGCCAGCCGGCCGACGACCGGCACCCCGTCCAGCTGGTCGCCGTCGGGCCCGAGGCCGTCCGTCGTGCACACCGCGTCCACCCGCCACCCCAGGTGCGGGAACTTGCGGGTCCGGGTGATGAGGTCGCGTACGGTCGCCATGCTCCCGGCGGCGAGCACCGGACGCAGACAGCGCCCTTCCTTCCGCTGCTTGTGCAGCCACAGTCGCAGCAGGTACCGCGCCGTCATCGTGACCAGCGCGATCGCGGGGATCGCGACGAAGATCCAGAGCTTGATGTTGCGCGAGGTGAGCGCGATCCCGCCGAGTGCCAGGACGACGGTCGCCATGAACAGCGAGCGTCCGAGCCGCCGGAACTCCTCGGCCCCCTGACCGAGGACCGCCGGAGCCCACGACCGGCTCACCGCGAGCGCCCCCAGTACCAGCAGCTCGGTACCGAAGGCGAGAATGCCCCACTTCTCATGCCAGTTGGCCGCGTCCCTGGCTCCGAAGAAGTCGCCGATCGCGCCCACTACGAGGGCGGTGGCCACGGTGTCGCTGGTGATCACGGTACGGCGGTACCGCTGCTCCCAGTCCATCGCCGGCCGACTTATC
Organism: Streptomyces sp. NPDC056503; assembly: GCF_042794995.1. NCBI lineage: Bacteria > Bacillati > Actinomycetota > Actinomycetes > Kitasatosporales > Streptomycetaceae > Streptomyces > Streptomyces sp. NPDC056503. The sequence continues at coordinate 17,035 of NZ_JBHTST010000002.1, read as the reverse complement.
TCCCCGTTCGCCAGGCGCTCACGCGCAGACGGAAACGGGCTGAGTAATCCCCCTTGCCGCACAGAACCCCCCAGGTCCCAGTGGAAAGACGCACTCGCCCTGCACTGTTCCTCAGCTCGGGAGGCCCCCACCCTCCCCGTACCGCACCCAGGCCCACGAGAACCGATCACCCCAGATCCGGCACCAGGGACATGAACGCTGGTCTTCCACCGTGCCGGACTTAAAGATCATTACTGGTCGCCTCGTGCTCGATCAGCTGAAGCATGGTCAATCTAGAGCATGGGAACCGGGTTGGAGAGAGGATGTGTGTAATTTGTGCGTAAGCTTTGGGAGTTGATCCACGGGCCGCTCACCAGTCCCGTACGTCTTCACGCCAACAGGTGCTCCACCGGCCACACGGATCACCTGAGTGAACGTCAACTCCAAGCCAACAGAAGGTAATTAGGATCTTCTGGGCTCAGACCGTGGTGCCGCCGTCCACCGGGATGCAGGCCCCGGTGATGCCGGATCCCGGGTGCGAGGCGAGGAGCAGCACGGCGGCGGCCACCTCCTCCGGGCGGGTGAGGCGACCGGTGGCCGTCCGGCCGGTGAAGTGGCGGATGAGCCCGGCGTAGTCGGTGCCCAGCACGCGGGCCGCCTTGGGGCCCTGTTCGGTGACCCAGTCGGTCTCGACGGCACCGGGGCAGACGCAGTTCGCGGTGATCCCGTACGGGCCCACCTCCTTGGCCAGCACCCGGGTCAGACCGATGAGGGCGTGCTTGGCCGCGGCGTAGGCGCACAGGCCGGGGTCGGGGTCCCGCCCCTCCATGGAGGAGATGGTGACGATGCGCCCGGAACGCTGGGGAACCAGGTGGGTCAGGGCGCGGCGCGTGGTGAACAGCGCCGTGTCGAGGTTGAGCGCGAGGGTGCGGTGCCAGACCTCGTCCGTGATGTCGGCGACGGTCGCGAAGTCGGTCGCCCCGCCGACGTTGTTGACGACGATGTCGAGGTGGCCGTAGCGGTCCACGACGGTGTCCACGGCCCGCTCGGCGTCGGGGCGGTGGGTGGCGTCCGCGACGCAGAGGGTGATGTCGTCGCCGGCGTCGAGACGGGCGAGCGCCCCGCGGCCGCGCTCCTCGTCGCGGCCGGTGACGACGACCCGGGCGCCGTGGTGGTGGAGGGTCCGCGCGATCGCCAGTCCGATGCCGCGGGTGCCTCCGGTGACGAGGGCGGTCCTGCCGGTGAGGTCCATGGGGTCTCCCGTTCTGGGGCGGGGTGCGGATGCCGGAGGGCGAGGGTGACGGTGTGCGGGACGCCGGGCAGCCGGAGCGGTACGAGCCGCCAGCCGCGCGGGGCGAGGTCCCTGCCGAGGCGTACCACGGCCGGCCGGGGACGCAGGGCGATCTCCACGTCCACCAGGGCCCGTGGCAGCGGCCAGCCGAGCGCCTTGGCCATGGCCTCCTTCGCCGTCCACAGCCTCAGGAACGCGGCGAGCCGGTCCGCGGCGGGCCGCTCGGCCAGCGCGGCGCGCTCGGCCGGGCCGAGCGCGTGGAGCAGGAGCGCGGGGGAGGGAGGACCGGGCAGGTGCTCGACGTCGATGCCGATCGCGGGACGGGGACCGCCGGACGCGGCGGGCGACGTCAGGGCGGCGACCGTCACCGGACCGCTGTGGGCGGCCGTGAGCACCAGCGGAGGGAGCCCCTGCCCCGGCGCGAGGGCGGGACGGCCGAGGGGGTCGCGGGTGAGCCGGAGGGCGTCGGCGTCCCGGCCCCAGCGGACGGCGACCGCGTGCCGCAGCAGGGCCCGGCCGCGCCCCCGGCCCGGCGTGGCCGGGCCGAGGTGCCACCAGACCTCCACCGCGCCGGCCGTGCCGGGCAGGGAACGGGACCGGGGGTCAGGCGGAGGCAGACGTGTCACGGGCGTCCCCCGGCGCGGGGACGGCGGGGGAGGCGACCGGCCCGGGCAGGTGCGCGAGGACGGTGGAGCGCATTCCGGTGATCTGGGCGATGACCCGGCCGTCGTCGGCGGAGGCCGTGCCGACCTCCGTGGCGGGGGAGTGGTGCAGGCGCAGGCCGTCGGGATGCGCCGCGATCAGGGCGTGGTCGTCGCCGGGCTCGAAGAGGGCGATGCGCTCGATGGAGCGGGGGACGGGGACGGGACGGCGGCCGTCGGGAGCCGGCCGGAGGGCCGGCGTGCGGGCGAGGCTGTCGAGCAGGGTGCAGGGGGTGCCGAGGCGGGGCAGTCCGGAGAGGGCCCGGACGTCCGGCCGCCAGCGCGCGGTGGTGCCCAGCGGGCCGGTCCCGCATTCCCCGGTGGCGCGGAAGACACCGGTGAGCAGGACCGGAGACGCGGACGAGTAGTAGGGGTCGTCGACCGGCCGCGAGGCCGTGACGGGAGGACCGTGCGGGTGCGGCACGGCGGGCGTGCCGCCGAGGTGGACGGTCGCGCGGAAGTGCTCGCGGTCCCGGGCCAGTTCGCGGCCGTCCGGCGCGAGGACGGAGGAACGGACGGTGACGGCGACGGCGCAGCCGTTTCCGGAGTCGGCGCGGCGGGCGTCGACGCGGAACCGGGCGGGCCTGCCGTCGGTGCGGGCCCGGACCCAGGCGCTGAAGACGAGGTGGTCCACGCTGCGGACCGGCATCCCGGGCGCCAGGGAACGGGCGGCCTGGACGGCGATGTCGGCGAGCAGGACGCCGGGCACGGTGGGCCGTCCGTCGACGAGGTGGTCGAGCAGGAAGCCGTGGGCGGCGAGGTCGAGTTCGAGGTGCCAGGCCGCCCGCCCGCCCCCGGGGCCGTGACGGCGTTCGACCGGCTCCGGCAGCAGCCCCGGCGGAGCGGGGACCACCGGTGGCGCGTCGGGGCGCGGGGCCGCCGGACGGGGGGTGACCAGGCCGGGGAAGCGCCGGGCGAAGGAGCGGTGCTCGGCCTCGCCGACGAAGGTGACGAGCCTCTCCTCGGACCGGGGACGGCGGCGCAGCTCCGTCAGGAAGTGGTCGACGCCCTCCGCCGTGGTCATGCGGGACAGACGGTCGGTGCGGGCGGTGTAGGACTGGACGATCGCCCCGGAGCCGAGCCCGGTCTCGTCCCAGACGGTCCAGGCGATCGTGTACTCGCCCGCGGGACCGGCCTGGGCGGCACCGGACAGGAAGTCGTTGGCCGGGGAGTAGTCGCTCTCGCCGGGCAGGCCGGCGACCCCGGTGACGGAACCGAAGTTGCACCACAGGCGCGGGGCGAGCGCCCCGGTGAAGGCGGACCGCAGGTGGTGGTGGCCGTACAGCTTGACGTCGCGGATACGCCGCATGCCGGGCAGGGTCTTGCGGACGATGTCGCCGGGATGGTGCAGGCCCGCGCCGTTGAGGAGCAGGTCCACCCGGCCCTCGCGGTCCCGGACGGTGTCGGCGAGCGCGTGGACGGCCTTGGCGTCGGTGAGGTCGCAGGTGTGGAAGTGGACGTGGTCCTCGCCGCACAGTCCGCGCAGCGCGCGCAGGGTCAGGGCGGACTCGCGGGCGTGCAGGAGCCGGTCGAAGGCCCCGCTGATCTCGCGTACCGGCCGCTCCGGCCGGCGACCGCGCTCCTCGGTGATGTACCGGGCCCGGGCGGCGGGCAGCTCGTCCTCGGCGGCGTCGAGCAGGTCGCCGGGGAGGTCGGCGAGCCGGCCGGACCCCACGAGGTGGACGCGGAGGGGCGTCAGACGGGCCAGGCCGAGCAGGCACGCCGCCGTGATGCCGCGCGCCCCGCCCGTCGCCACGACCACGGCCCCCGGGGCGAGGGGGAGGTCGCCGTCCGGTGGGGGAGCCGCGTCCTCGGCGAGCCGCTGGACGTAGCGCGCGCCCTCCCGGTGGTGCACGACGGGCAGGCCCTCGGCGGGCCGCGCCAGCTCGTCCTCCAGGGCGGCCAGCGCGCCGGGCGCCGAGGCCGTGTCGCCGACCACGGCGCGTACCGTACAGCCGTCCAGCTCCCAGGCGAGGGACTTCACGAGACCGGTGAACAGATGCGCGTGCGGCGGCGGATGACCGTCGGTGAACGGCGCCATCACGACCACGCCGCAGGTGCCGTCCGCGACGAGACGGTCGCGCAGCTGTCGCACGGCCCAGAACGCGGCCTCCTGGAGGGCCCGCACCTCCGCCGACGGCGGGGCGGGCCAGCCCCCGGGCGGGTGCAGGTCGACGACGATCCGCAGATGCGTGAACCCCTCGGGACTCTCGGCCAGGACCGAGTCGACGACGGCCTGCGGATCCTGCCCGGCATCCAGCGTCACCAGGCGACCGGAGGCGCCGGCCGCCCGTACCCGGGGTCCCAGGTCACCGGCGTGCCGGGACCCGGAGATGACGAGGGTGCGGGCCGGCAGCGGACGGATACCCGTCCGGGGAGCGTACGGGCCCCGCCGTTCCCAGCTCAGGGTGTGGCGCCGGGTCGACGCCGCGGGCGCCGGCGGGGGAGGGGACGCGGGCGCCGGCGCCGGGCGGTCGGCGGCCGTGACGCGGGCCACGACGTCGACCAGGTCGTCTGCGCCGCCGTAGGACCAGCCGCCCCGGGGCGCGGCCACCGCAGGCAACGCCTCCAGCAGGGACGGGACTTCGGCCAGGACCGGCCAGTCGCGCGCCGCCGCGACGGACGCCCGGGTCAGCAGCAGGGCGAAGGCCCCCTCGGCCAGGCGCAGGGGATCCCCGATCCCGTACAGGCGGCCGAACAGGGGCCCACTGGCTCCGTTGACGCCGATCACCAGGGCCAGGTCCAGCTCGCCGCGCCGCAGCAGGGCGGAGGCGGCCCGCACCGCCGTACGGCCGGAGGAGACGCCGGTGTCCAGCGTCATGGTCGGCCCGTGCAGGTCGTGCGCCGCGGCGACGCGCGCGGGAATCACGTTGGGCATCAACCCGGCCAGGGTGTCCTCTCCGGGCTCGGGAAGAGCCCGGACCGAGGCCAGCAGCGCGTCGGCCGCCCGCTCGAAGGCCCCCGGATCGAGCCCCGGAGGAGCCCCGCCGCGCAGGCTCTCGGCGAGCGACGCGGCGTAGCAGCGGAGGGTGACCTCGGGGGCGCGCGCCGGGACACCCGCATACGCGGCGAAGACCCCGCACCCCTCCCGCAGCCCCTCCCACCACGGGGAGCCGTCCGGGGCGCGGAGCCCGGCCGCCACCTGGAGGGTCATCAACTGCGCCCGGTCGACGGCCGCCACGGTACGCGCGGGCATGCGCACCTCTCCGAAGGGCGGCGCGGGGTACTCGTCGCCGAACGAGTGCCGCTCGGCGGGCGGCAACCCCGCGGCCAGCCGCCGGGCCACCTCCTCCGCACCGGGCGTGCCCGGCAGATGCGCCGACCAGGCCACCGCCACCACGGGGTCGTCGCCGACGGGCTCGGGCAGGGAGGCGGGCGCGGACTCGCCGGGGCGCGGCGCGTCCTGGAGCAGGAGGTGCGCGTTGGTGCCGCCGAACCCGAACGAGGACACACCGACCGTACGGGGCCGGCCGGACGGACGGGGCCATGGCACCGGCCCCGTCGGCACGCGCGGGGCCGCCGGGTCGTCGGGCACGTCGTAGGGGGCCTGCGGCGGGATCACGCTGTGCCCCAGGGCCTGGAGCGCGTGGATGACGGAGACCACGCCCGCGGTCCAGCCGGTGTGCCCGACGACGGACTTGTTGGACGTGCACCAGGCGTGCGGCAACTGCTCCTTCATGACGCCGCGTTCCACCCGATCCCCGACCGGGGTGCCGGTCGCGTGCGCCACCACCCACTCGACCCGCTCGGCCGGGATGCCGGCGACGGCGCGGGCGCGGGCCAACGCCCGCTCCTGGCCGGTGTGATGGGGCGCGTGCACCGCGCGGCCGCGCCCGTCGGAAGCCGCGCCGAACCCGGCGAGGACGCCCAGGACCCGGTCCCCGTCGGCACGGGCCCGGTCCAGCCGCTTGAGGGCGACGAATCCGGCCCCGTCGGAGAACAGCACCCCGTCGGCGCCGTCGCCGAGCGCCCGCACGGCACCCGACCGGCTCAGCCCCCGCAGCTGCGAGAAGAGCACGCTGTAGCGCGGCCCCAGGGAGAACACCCCGCCGCACAGGGCCACATCGCACTCCCCGTCCAGCAGCGAGCGCACCCCCAGGTCGAGCGCGTAGAGCGACGACGAGCAGGCCGTGTCGACCACCCGCACCGGCGTGGCCGCGGGCAGCAGCCGGGTGACCGCCCGGCGTACGGCAGCCGCCGGCAGATGGTCCGACAGGCGGCCGGCGCGAGGATAGAAGCCCCGCAGATGAGCCCGCAGGCGCTCGCGGAGCCCGTCGTCGACGCCGGTCGGCCAGTGCGAGGCGAGCCCCTCCGCGGCGGCCTCGACGAGGAGGCTCTCCTCGACGTGCTGGGACCCCTCGGCCCACGCCCCGACGAAACAGGCCGCGCGGGATCCGGCCCCGGAGGCGAGGTCGGCGGCTCCGCACTGGGCGAGGGCGGTGTGCGTCCAGGCCGTCAGGAAGTCCTCGCCCTCGGGCGGCAGCGGCCGGACGTAGCCGGCGACCCGGCTGTAGGTGCGGTCCGAGGCGGGCCGGGGCGACCAGAAGTGTTCGAGCGCGAACCGCTCCCGCGGCTCGCTGAACTGGGGCACGCCCTCCACGAGCCGCTGCCACAGCATGTCCGGACCGTCCACGCCGGGCGCCACCAGTCCCATGCCGACCACGGCGACCGTCCGCTCCTCGGAGCCGGAGCCGGAGCCGGAGGAGGCGGCGGAGTCGGAGGCAGCGGAGGCGACCGGGGGCGCGGAGTGCCGGACCCGTACGGGTCGGGACGTGGCCGCGACGGGGGTGCCGGTGCTGGTACGGGGGTCGGTGCCGGTGCCGGTGCCGGTGCCGGTGTCGGTGCTGGGGTCGGTACTGCCCCCGGTACTGGTCCCGATCCCGATCCCGATCCCGGTGCTCGCTCCGTCGCCGTCGCCGTCGCCGTCGGCCGAGGTCGTCGGGTGGGGCGTGAGCATGGCCCGTCCCACCGAGAGCCCGCCGTCCGCCAGCAGACACTGTCCGGAGATCCAGCGCGCCTGTGGCGAGGCCAGGAACGCCACCAGCCTGGCCAGGTCCTCCTCGGTGCCCAGCCGCCCCAGCGGAGCGGCCGCGCGGCAGGTCGCCCGCAGGTCGTCCGCACCGGGGAAGAGCGCGGCCGTGGGATTGTCCAGCAGGCCGGCGGAGGCGGTGTTCACCCGGATGCCCTGAGGTCCGAGGTCGGCGGCCAGGTAGCGGGTCATCGCCTCCAGTGCCGCCTTGCACACCCCCACCAGCAGGTAGTTGTCCATGGCCAGGCCCGCGCCGATGGACGAGACGTTCACGATGGCCCCGCCCCCTCGGGCGGCCATGAGCGGCGCGGCCGCGAGGGCGCACCAGCGAGCCCCGTGGAGGTTGGTGTCCACGGCCCGCTGCCATTCGGTGTCGGTGAGGTCGTCGTAGCGGGCGAAGACCCCGCGCGCCGCGTTGTTGACGAGGACGTCCACGCCGCCGTGCTCGTCCGCGACCGCCGCGAACATCGCGGCGACCTGCTCGCGTTTGGCGACACTGGCCCGTAACGCCTGGGCACTGCCCCCGGCACCGAGGATCGCGGCCACCGTGTCCTCGGCCGCCCGGGGCGAGTGGAAGTAGTTGACGACGACGTGGGCGCCGTGCCGGGCGAGTTCCCGGCTGATGGCCGCCCCCACGCCCTTGCCGCCCCCGGTGACGACCGCGACCTTCCCCTGGAGGTCGGGCGCCGCCGGGACCTCGGGAGGGACGTGTCGGCTCATGCCGTCACCTCCCGCGCGCCCGCGCCCCGCGCGGGCAGCGTGCCCAGCAGGCCGGCGAGCGCGTGGAGCGTGGTGTAGCTCGTGAGGCGGGAGCCGTCGGCGGGCAGCGTCCGCCCGTAGCGCTCGGCGGCCTGGGCGAACAGTTCCGTCTGTTTGATCGAGTCCACTCCCAGATCGGCCTCCAGGTCCGCGTCCTCGGTCAGCACCTCCGGCGGATACCCGAGCGCGTCGGCGTACAGCGAACGCAGCGTCTCCACGACGGCCGCCCGGTCGGTGACGGCGCCCTCGGTCCCGTCCTCGGCCCCGTCCCCGTCCCGCAGGCCCTTCCTCACGCCGTCCCCGACATCGTCTCCGAGGCCTCCGACGCCTCCGATGTCGTCCTTCTCCTGCTCCTCCCGCTCCCTCTCGGCGCGGGGCCCTGCCGGTACGAGCGTCCGGCCGTCGTCCCACCGCTCCAGCGGCTCGCGGGCCACGGGCACCGGGACGCCCGACGCGACACCGGCGAGCGCGGCGGCCACGTCCCGGCCCCCGGCCCGGCGGCGCAGCGGCGCGATGACGCGTACGCCGGGCACCGTCGCCGCCACGAGGTCGCTCAGCACGCCCCGGGGGCCGCACTCCACGAACACGTCCACCCCGTCCGCGTACAGGGTGCGCACCGCGTCGGTGAACCGGGTGGGCCGCACCAGATGGGCGGCGACCAGATCGGCCACCCCGTCCGGGCCGTCGAGCCGGCGTCCCAGGATCGCCGAGTGCAGGACGTGCCGGGCCGGGGCGGTGCGTAACCCGGCGGCGCGGCGGGCGAAGTCCTCGGCCACCGCCGCCAGGGTCCGGTGGTGGAACGCGTAGGGCACCCGGAGCCGGGTGGCGCCGATGCCCAGCGTCTCGGCCGCCGCCCGGACCCTCTCCAGCGCCTCGGCGGGACCGGACACCACGCACTGGCGCGGGCTGTTGTCCGCGGCCACGGTCACCTCCCACTCGCCCAGGCCCGTCAGCAGTCCCTCGGCCCGGGACACCGACACCGCGAGCGCCACCATGCCGCCCTCGACGGGCGGGCACGCGGCGAACGCCTCGTCGCGGGCGGCCACCAGGGCCATGCCCTCCTCCAGGCCGTACACGCCGGCCGCGGTGAGCGCCACCAGCTCCCCGAAGCTGTGCCCGATCAGGATCCGTGGACGCAGTCCGTGACGCTCGGTCAGGAGGCGGAAGAGGGCGGTCTCGGCGGCGAAGAGCGCCACGTGGAGGTCGGCGGGGCGGGTGGCCGCCAAGTCGGCCAGGGACGGGGCCCGTTCGTCGAGCAGCAGGTGCGAGGGTGCGTCGCGCCCCAGGCGTACCGCCGCCGCGTCCAGCTCGTGAAGCGTTTCGAGGACGAGCGGCTCGTCCTCGGCCAACAGGGCGAGTACGCCGGGAAGATAGGCGCCCTGCCCGGGGAACATGACAGCGCAGTCCGTCACAGCGGATCCTCCGTGACACGTGGGTGAACAGCCAGGAAGGTTCAGGGCAGAGCGGGGGGTGGCGACATCGGCCGGCGGACCGGCTCCGCCTGTCCGCTCCCCTTGCCCGCTCCCCTGCCCGTAAATGTTCTCGTCGCGTCGTATGACCTGTCACCACCCACATCGATGACAGGCCATACGCCAGTGTGAATTCCGCCCGGCGGGGTCAGCCCAGTCCGCGATGGGCGGCCCACAACCCCGCGGCGCGGTCGGCGGCTTCGGCCACCAGGGCCGCCAGGGCGGGCTCGTCGGGGACGGGGAAGGACACGTACGCGCCCCGGCCGCCGGCCACCGGCCGGCCGTAGGCCTTCACGGCGAGGCGGCCGTCCGGGAGGAGCCGGACGTTGAGGGTGGTCAGCGTGAACGCCTCGTCGCGCCGGGTGTCGGTCCATCGGAGCGCCTCGGGGATCGTGACGTTGATCGCCAGAGCGCTCACTTCCAGGTCGCTGCTCATCCGGGGATGGTCTCACGCGAGGCCGTGCCGGGCGGAACTCCCGCCCCGGAGGGGAGGCGCGCCCTCCAACCCGCTTCCGCGACGAATCCTGTCAGAGGTCTTCCAGAACAATGCGACATGTGAAATTTTACACGTCACATGCTCAGCCGCCCGTGCTCCCGCACGTGGCCCCAACGGCCCCGGAGGCCCCCACAGATGCGTCCCTCCCGGATATCGAAGACCCGCGCGCGAAGACTTCCCGTGCTCGGCGCGGCCGTCTTCCTCACGCTCGGCCTGTTCGCGCCGCAGAGCCAGGCCGCCCCCGGCGGCGCCGCGAACCCTCCCGGCCCCGCCGCCACCGCCTCGGTCCACCGGTCCTTCCCGGTCCCCAAGTCGCCCCACGCGATCAGCGACAACCCCCGCTTCCGGCTCTCCTCGCAGGACTCCGCCGAGGAGTCCGGCCCGCGCCCCGCCCCCGTGCGCACCGCCACGGCGAGCGGGCAGCGGTCCTCGTCCGCCGCGGCGGACGCCTGTGGCGACCTCTCGGGCGTCGTCGACGCCACCGGCGCCGCGCTGGTCCAGCAGCTCAAGGCGCTGCCCCAGATCACCTGTACCTACCCGCTGTTCGGGCTCACCGGGGAGGACGCGCGGAAGGCCTTCCGCGAGGCCCAGATGGTGACCGTCGCCGACGCGCTGCGCGCGGACTCCGCCACGTACGCGGGCGACAACAGGACCGCCACCGGCCAGCTGGTGATGTTCCTGCGGGCCGGCTACTACGTGCAGGACAACAACGCGGACGTCGTCGGCGACTACGGCACCGCCCTGCGGAGCGCCGCGCGCGGCGCGCTGGACGCCTTCTTCGCCAACCCGCGCAGCAAGGACGTCACCGACGCCAACGGCGAGATCCTCAACGAGGTCGTCACGCTGATCGACAGCACCCACGAGGCGGGCCGGTACGCCGGTGTCGTGAAGTGGATGCTCGGCGGCTACGACGCCACGTGGCCCGACCGGATGAACCTCGCCATGCAGCACGTCGAATGGGTCGTCGACAACGGCTTCAAGGCCAGGAACGACGACCGCGGCTGGCGCGCCGCCCTCAAGGCCGACCCCGCCATCCTCGACACCTGGGCCGGCTTCGTCACGCGCAACGGCGCGCAGCTGAACCGCCTGGACGTCGTCAGCAACGTCGGCCGCCACCTCGGCCACGCCCTCGACGTCCCCGAACTCCGGGACCGGCTCCGGCCGTTGCTGAAGGACCTGATCAACCGGTACCCGAACGTCGGCCCCACGGCCCCCCTCACCATGAACCTCGGCTGGGCCACCCGTCAGTACGACCGCGGCAACTGCGCCGCCTACGCCATCTGCGACCTCGGCTCGCGCGTGCTCCCCGCCGTCCTGCCCGTCCAGCACACCTGCACCCCCGAACTGAGGATCCGCGCCCAGGACATGTCCCCCGAGCAGCTGGCGAGCACCTGCACCAGCCTGGTCAACCAGGACGCCTACTTCCACCGGATCATCGGCGACGACGGCGCGATCCCCGGTGACGTCAACACCAACCTGGAGGTCGTCGCCTTCGACGACTACACCCAGTACGCGCTGTACGCCTGGGCCGTCTACGACATCGATGTCGACAACGGCGGCATGTACGAGGAGGGCAACCCGGCCCTGCCCGGCAACCAGGCCCGCTTCATCGCCCACGAAGCCAGCTGGCTGCGCCCCGACTTCGAGATCTGGAACCTCAACCACGAGTACACCCACTACCTCGACGGCCGTTACAACATGTACGGCGACTTCGAGGCGGGCATGACCACGCCGACCATCTGGTGGGTCGAGGGCATCGCCGAGAACATCTCGTTCGGCTACCGCGACGAGCGCAACGCCGACGCCATCGCCGAGGCCGGCCGCCGGACGTACCGGCTCAGCGAGCTCTTCGACACCGTCTACGGCCAGGAGGAGGACCCCGAGGTCAACTCGAACCGCGTCTACCGCTGGGGCTTCCTCGCCGTCCGCTACATGCTCCAGAAGCACCCCGCCGACGTCCGGACCGTGCTCGGCGCGTACCGCACCGGCGACTGGGCCGGTGCCCGCACCCACCTCAAGCAGACCATCGGCACCCGCTACGACGCGGACTTCGCGACCTGGCTGACCACCGACTGCGCCACCGCCGACTGCGGTCCGCTGCCGGAGGCCTCCGTCGCCCCCGCCCCGCTCTGCGCGCAGGCCGACCCCCGCCAGTTCGACCGGAACTGCCGTCGCGAGGGCCTCGCCGCCACCACCGGCAACTACAGCTACCACTTCGTCTACCTGCCGGCCGGCGTCGAGCGGCTGACGATCACCAGCGGCGGCGGCACCGGCAACGCCGACCTCTACTACGGCGGCGGCAGCTGGGCCACCACCGGCAGCCACCTGGCGAAGTCCACCGGCGCCGGGAACAGCGAGACCCTGACCATCGACGATCCGCCTTCCGGCTGGGTCTACTTCAGCCTCGCCGCCGCACAGGACTTCGGCGGCGTGACCCTCACCACCCGGTCCGAGTAGGCGTTCTCCGCCGGGGCTCACCGAGCCCCGGCACCCTTCCGCCCCACGCCCGGCGAATCCACCGCCCCCGTCGGCGGCGACAGGTCAGGACCGACCTGGACGACGTCATGCCGGGCGGCACCGGCACCGTCGACGGCTTCGTCCTCGCCTTCCGAGCCGAGCCGAGCCGACGACCCCCGGGGTGCGCAGGCACCCCGGGGCACGCTCAGGACCAGGAAGCCAGCACCAGCGCACGCTCGGCGGCCTCCAGGTGCACCGCCGACGCCAGCCACGCCCGGGCGTACGCGTCCGAGGAGGCGTCCACCAGCCGGCCGAAGGAATCCCGGGGCCGGCGGTCCGCCTCGGCGGCCAGACCCTCCGCGAGGTCGGCGGCCCCGGCGAGACCCGCGCGCCGCAGCGGCACCGCGAGGGCCGCCCGGTCCCCGGCCCTGGCCGCCTCGGCGACGGCCCGGCGCCCGCCCGCGACACCGGTCTCAAGGAGCCGGCGGACCCGCCACAGCGGCGCGTCGGCCAGCGGATCCGGCCCCGACGGCATCGGGGCCGGGCCGCCCCGCCCGGGGCGCGGGAAGTGGTCGCCCTGGAGACGGTCGTAGCCCAGGTCCGCGCGGCCGCGCCACTCCTCCGGCAGCCGCGGCGTGTACGACGCGCCCGGCACCGGGCCCACCGCCAGCGGCCGGAGCGTGGCCGCCCGGTCCGGGTCCGGGCGGCCGAGGACGCGCAGGGCGAGCCCGGGGAACCCGCCGATCCGGCGCAGGTTGGCCGTGTGCGGCAGTTCCGGGTGGGGGTGGGCGACGCGCAGCCGCACCAGCGGCCCGCCGCCGAGGACCCGGGCCAGAAGATGGTCGTCGGCCGCCCCGAGCACCTCCACGTCGCAGCCGACCAGCGCCGTCTCCGCGCCCGCCTCCAGCGCGGTCGCCACCGCCTCCCGTACCGGCCGGGCGAAGAGCGCCGCCACCGGCTCCTCCGACCAGTCCACGCCGCGTACCGGGGTCGCGCGGACGCCCCGGCCCGCACCGAGCCGCCCGTCCGCCGAGACGGTCGCGCCCGCGATCAGCAGCCCGCCGCGTGCCAGCCCGGCGTGGTCGAGCACGGCCCCGCCCAGCGCGACCGACGCCGTCCCCGCCCCCTTGGCCCGCCCGACACCGCCCGGCCGCACGTCGGACAGGGTGTGCAACGCGCCCTCCGGGCCGAGGAGATGGGTCGTCACCCCGCCGTACCCCGTCGCGGACAGCACCGGCTCCCGGCACAGTCCCAGCACCCGGAGGCTGCCGCCCCGCTCGTACGCGCGCCGGCCGCCTCCTGCCGCCTCCGGCCCCGCCACGCCGGCGGCGAGCGCGAAGGCGCCGGCGAGCAGCTCGCGGAACGCGGCCGTCAGGTCGGACAGCCGCTGCCCCCTGCCCTGCCCACGCGCGGTCCGCAACCCCCGTACGACCCTGAGCGCCGCGGCCTCGGCGCGGGGCAGACCCGCCAGCCGGGCCGTGTGCGCGGCACGCAGCAGCTCGGCCTGGACGACCGTCCCGCCCGCGGTGACGCCCGCGGCGAGCGCCTCGGCGGCGGCTTGCCAGAGCGCCGACGCGGCACCGACCTGGGCGGGCGTGAGGGGCGGTGGGACGTCGTCCTCCACGGCGGACCCGGCCGCGCGCGGCGGTCCGCCGGCCCGCTCGGGCGCCGGTGACGGGGCCTCCGCCGCCCCGGCTTCGACCCCGGCTTCCGCCGCGGCCGACCCGCCGGCCGGGTGCGCCACGTCCACGTCCGCGTCCGCGATCGGCGCCGCGCCCAGCACGGCCGCGCGGTGCAGACAGCGCGGCGCCAGGAGACAGCTGCACACCACCTGACCGGGCTCGGTCACCGCGCCCGACGGGCCCGGCCGGAGGGTGACCAGGGTGTCCTCGCCGAACGGCACCTCCACGGTGCCGTCGGGGCCCGCCGTCGCCCTCCCGGCGCACTCGGCCACAGCGGCGTCGAGCTTCTTGCGGAGCCGCGTGGTCAGCTGCTCGACGGCCTCGGCGAGGACCTCGGGAGCGACGGACGGCAGGGGTTCGGTGCTCAACGGGCTTCTCCACGGAGGCGGTCGCCGACCCAGCGGGCGAGGGCGAGCGGGCTGAGGGCGGCCACCGGCATCCCGGCGGCGACGAGTCGGCGCGCCACCGGCACCGAGTAGCGGGGTGCCCCCGCGTCGTCGAGGGCGGCGCAGCCGAGGAGGTGCGCCCCGGAGGACGCCAGCGCACGGACCTCCCCGAGGAGCCCGGAGAGCGGCGCGCCCTCCTCGAAGTCGCTGACCACGACGACGAGGGTGCGGCTGGGCACGGTGACGAGCGTGCGGGCGTGCGCGAGGCCCGCGGCGATGTGCGTGCCACCGCCGACCCGTACTTCCAGGAGCAGCGACAGCGGATCCTCGACCCGGTCGGTGAGGTCCACCACCTGCGTGGAGAACGCCAGGAAGTGCGTGGACAGCGTCGGTACGCCGCCCAGGACGGCGGCGGTCAGGGCGGACCAGACGACGGACGCCTCCATCGACCCGGAGACGTCGACCACGAGGATCAGCCGCCAGTCCGCCTCCCGGCCCGCCCGGGTGCCGAAGACCGGGCGCTCCGGCACGACCACGAGCCGTCCGTCGTCCATCCGCCGGGTGTGCGCCAGGTTGGCCCGCAGCGTCCGGGCGAGGTCCAGACGGCCGCCGGGCCGCCGGGTGGGCCGGGGCGAGGCCAGCCCGGACAGGGCCGGACGCACCCGGGTGGCCAGCTCCTTCGCCAGCTCGTCGACGAGCCGCTTCACCAGCGGCCGCAGCCGCGCGACCTGAGCCTCGGGCATGCCGCCGGCCAGCGAGAGTACCGAGGACAGCAGCTCCACCGACGGACGCACGGCGGCCGGGTCCAGCTGGGTCAGCACATCGGACCGGCCCGCGTCGGCGGCGTCCGCGAGGACCTCCTCGCGGACGTCGGCCCCGAACAGCGCCTCCAGCTCCTCGGCCCACTCGCGGGCCGTCGGGAACGACGCCTCCTGCCCGCCGCCCTGTCCGGCCACGCCCCCGTCGAGCCCCTCGGAACCCTCGCCGCGCCCATGGCCGTACAGCTCGTCCAGCGCGTGGGCGTACCGGCGGGCCCGACCGTTCAACCGGTCCGCGTGCCGGCCGAGCAGCAGCCGCCACCGGTCGGCGGTCCCGATCCCGCGCTCGGGCACGGGGAGCGCCCCACCCGCCGGTACGCGCGCGTCCTCCTCGGCCACCGGTACGGGAGATGCCCCGGCGGCGGGCAGCGCCAGCGTCTTGAGCGCGGCCGACCCCGCCGCGTCCGCCGCCGCCCACAGCGCGAGCAGCTCCGGCGGGGCGTCCAGGGAGAGGTCGAGACGGTCCCCGAGCCGCTCGGTGACGGTGGTGAGCAGCCGCTCGCGAGCGGCCGGGGACAGCGCGTCGAAGCCGCCCCGCAGCGCCGGCAGACGGTCGAGGAACTCCTGGTCGGCCAGCGTGTCGACCCGGTCCAGGAGCGGTGCGAGGGCGTCCGGGGACACCTGGAGCAGAGGCCCGGCCGCGGTGAGCAGCCCGGCCAGCCGCTTCGCGAGCGCACGGCGCGCGTCCGGTCCCGTGGCGCCGTCGATCCACCCCGCCGCCCGCTCCCCGAGCCCGGCGGCCGGATCGAGGTCCAGCAGGACGCGGACCGCGAGGGCCGCGCCCTGGACGAGCGGCGCCCCGTCCGCGGCGAGCTCGGCCAGCGCCCGGTCCATCCGCAGGCCCAGCTGCCGCGCGGCCGTCCGGTCGGCCAGCGCCACCAGGGCCGCGGCGTCGGCGGGCGCGTCGCTCCCGGCGAGGCCGGGCAGAGCGCGGACGGCGGCGTCGAGGAGTTCACCGGCCAGCACCCCGGCGGCGGCGCGCGTCCCCTCCGTGGTGCCGGGGTAGTGCCCGCGCCGCAGACCCTCCAACAGGTCCAGGGCGTCGAGGAGTTCGGCAAGGCCCGCGCTCTCGGGCAGTATCTCGGCCGCCTCCCGCAGCCGGTCCCCGACCAGCTCGGGCAGGTCGCAGCGGGCTGCCGCGGTGAGCCCCGCGAGCACCTGCGCCGGCGTCGGCCCGCCGTCGGCGGCCTCGCGCCGCGCGGTCTCGTTCAACGTGCCGGCCGCCGCCTGCGCGGCCGTCACGCCACGCACCCCGGCCAGGTCCAGCCGCGCCGGAACCGAAGGCGTCCACGTCAGACGCCACTTGGTGCCCAGCGCCGTGCCGTCCCCGGTCGCCGCCACGGCGACCGGTTCACCGTACGAGGCGCCGATGACGAGCAGCCGCTGGAGCAGCACCTCGCGACGACCGTCCAGCGGCGACCGCAGCGGATCGAGCCGCACCTCGCGCGGCTCGGGCTCGTCCGGACGCGGCAGCCGGAGACCGGCCAACTCCTCCTCCACGGACGGCCCGAGCCCGGAGCGGGGAGCGTGCGGGGTGAGCCGCCCCCGCACCGTACCGACGAACACGGCCTCCAGGGCACGGGCCAGGGCCCGCCCCCGGCCGAGGGGCTCACCCTGCCCGAGCACGGTGGTGACGGCCTCCAGCAACTCCCCCCGTCCCGGAGCCGGCAGCCCGCGCAGCGCGGCCAGATCGCAAGCGAGCCGCAACGCCTCGGCGGCCTCGCCCGTACCGGCCGTGTGGCCCGCGCGCCGCAGCTCCCGGCACAGCCCCGTCAGCGAGGCGGCGGCCGCCTCCCGCAGCCGGTCCGGCACCCCGCCCGCCTCGAAGACGGCCTGCTGCCACCGGGGGTCCCGGATCCCCGCCGGGTAGCCCGACCGCGAGTCCAGGAGGTCGAAGGAGTACGGCACGAACGAGGTGACGGCCGCCCCGGCCTCGGCCGCCCCGGCCTCGGCCGCCCCGGCCTCGGC